>JAWXAX010000016.1 GCA_034439735.1 Rhodothermales bacterium
CCAGTCGAAGTACCCTCCTGACCAGGCCAGGACCTCTGGCGACAGGCTGTGGGCGCGAAGGTGGCGAATCCGATGCATTATCAGTGGATAAGAGGGGTGCGTAGGGGGATCGACCGTTAACTTACGGCATCCGAGGAACCTGAAACCCCTTTTTTCGTGCTTTGAACTCGCACGTACCCACAAAGGCCCCATCGCGGCCTTATCCAGTGAATCCAGGTTTTACACACCCAATAGCTACCATGAGAAAGACGGTCTATACTTCCCTTTTCAGCGTCCTTACGCTCGTGATTATGGCGCTCGTCGCCCAGCCGGCCAGTGCGCAGCGCGACAACAGCAAGTCGCGCCCGAGCCCGAACGCGACGGTGTCGCAGACCATCGGCACGACCGATATCAACGTGTCTTACGGTCGACCCGGGGTTAAAGGCCGCACGGTGTTCGGCGGGCTCGAAGGGTATGGCAAGGTATGGCGTGCCGGCGCCAACGAGCCGACGACCATCACCTTCGCGAACGACATCATGGTGGAGGGCCAGCACCTCGTGGCCGGCACCTACAACCTGTTCTTCCGTCTCGCCGAAAACGGCGAATGGGGGGCCATCTTCGCCACACCGGTCCGCTGGGGCACGATGTACGACGAAGCCAACAAGGTCCTGGAAGTGAAGGTAAAAGCCGAAACGATCCCGAACCACGAGTGGCTCAACTACACGTTCGACGACCTGACCGAAAAGTCGGCCACCCTCGTCATGAAGTGGGAGACGAAGCGCGTGCCGATCAAGCTGGCGGCGATGTAATTGGAAGGCAAAAGGGGAAAGGAAAAAGGAAAAAGGCAAAAGAGTAAAGGAAAAAAGGCACATTGAGGAGGTTCCGGACCACGGGCTCACACTCACTTTGTCTTTTTCCTTTTGTCTTTTTCCTTTTTCCTTTTTCCTTTACTCTTTTACCTTTTGCCTTGAACCACCATCGCCGCCCCTTTCTCCCCGATCATGATGGACGGGGCCTGGGTGTTGCCGCTTATGAGGGTGGGCATGATGGAGGCGTCGATGACGCGGAGTGCCTCGATGCCGCGGACGCGAAGCCGGGTGTCCACCACGGCCATGTCGTCGTGGCCCATCTTGCAGGAGCCGACGGGGTGGTAGTCGGTTTTGGACCACTTGCGGATGTAGTCCTTGATCTGCTCGTCGGACTGCGTCTCGGGCCCGGGGAGGTATTCGCGTTTGATGAACGGGCGAAAGGCTTCGGATGCCAGCAATTTGCGGCCCCACTTGAAGCCCTCGATGGAGATCTTCCAGTCGTACGGGTCGGCCAGGAAGTTAGGGTCGATCGCCGGCGCGTCCAATGGATTCGTCGAGCGCAACGTCACCGAGCCGATGCTCTTCGGGCGCAGGTTGCAGGTGTTGATCGTGATCCCGTGGCCCTTGATGCGCATCCGGCCGTGGTCCACCACGTACGCCGGCAGGCAGTGGATCTGGATGTCGGGCGAGCGGACCTCGTCGCTGGTTTTCAGGAAAATGCCGGCCTCCGCGACGCAGGCCGTCACCGGACCGGTTTTGTACAGCAGGTACTGGATCCCGTGGCGGATAGCTTTATCCCACCGATCTTCCCCGTTGTAACTCACCGGCTGGCTACACTCAGCCGCGATATATACGTCCATGTGATCCTGGAAATTCTTCCCCACGCCCGGCAGGTCGTGGACCGGATCGATACCCAGCGCCCGCAGTTCGTCCGCCGGACCGATGCCGGATAACAGCAGCAGCTTGGGCGAGTTGACCGCGCCGCCGCTGAGGATCACCTCGGCTCGGGCACGCAGCGTCACATGCTCTTTTCTCCCTTTCAGGTACTCGACCCCCACGGCGCGTCCTTTCTCGACCACCACGCGCGAGGCCCAGGCATCGGTGAGGACCGTCAGGTTTTTGCGGTGTTTCACGGAGTGGATGTAGGCCGTCGCGGCGCTTTCGCGGCGGACGTTGCGCTGGGTCACCTGATAATAACTCACCCCTTCCTGCTGGGCGCCGTTGTGGTCTGGAGTATAGGGCAGGCCGATTTCCTGCGCCGCACGGACGAAGGCGCGGGTGAGGAGGTTGGACTGCGTCTGGTCCGCCACGTTCACGGGCCCTCCTGTGCCGTGGTATTCGTTGACGAACCGCTCGTTGTTTTCGGATTTCCTGAAGTAGGGCAGCACATCGTCGTAGCCCCAGCCGGCGTTGCCGAGGTCGCGCCACTCGTCGTAATCCAGCGCGTGTCCCCGAATGTAGATCATCGCGTTTATCGAGGTGCTCCCCCCCAGCGTCCGTCCCTGCGGGTAATGCATTTCGCGGTTATTGACATGCTTTTGGGGGACCGTCGAAAAGCCCCAGTTGACCCGTTGGCCGACGAGTTTCGTGAACCCGGCCGGCATGTGAATGAGCGGAGAGCTGTCTTTCGGGCCGGCTTCGAGGAGGGCGACCTGAACGTTCGGGTCTTCGCTCAGCCGGTGCGCCACGGCGCAACCGGCCGCGCCGGCGCCGACGACGATGTAATCGAATGCGGTAGATGCCATAGATGAGGACGGTTCAGGGGATACGCTGCCCGAACATACGCCACGGCCCTCAGAGAGAAAATCCATCTCCTCTTATTTTGCCGCGCATCATGTAGGTATAGGTCCTTCACGTGGAGTCGCTTCGGCCTCGCGACGGAATCGGGGCGGCAGATGTACGTTGGAATCAGCGTGTTACCAACGCCTCACTCTGATGAACCGCCCCGTCTGTTTGCTCGTCCTGATTCTATTGCTCCACGGAACGCCCGGGCAGGCCCAGACCGTGTTAAACCTCGCTACTGGAGAACGCCTACGCGTGACCCTCATCACTGATCTGGAGCAACAGCTCGATTGGGCCCCGCGCACCCCATTTATCGGCGAATTCGAGCGCTATCATTCTGACTATGTCTCGATAATTCGGAACGGGACTTCCATGCAGATTCCCACGACCGCCATCTTCCGACTGGAGGTAAGCCGGGGGACACAGACACAGAGCCGGCGCGGCGCGGCTATCGGGGCGGCGGTAGGCGCGATCGTGGCCGGCATCGCGGCGTACTCGTCCAGCGAGGGCTGCACGGCCTACCGCTACTGCGTCCTCAACGACGACACCCCGGCGGCGGCCGGCGTCGCTGTTGGAGCCGTGGGCGGCGGGCTGCTCGGGCTGGGCGTCGGGTCGCTGATCAAGACGGCTCGATGGGAAATCGTATCCATCCCCCTTGTCGTGGGCGAAAGGTCTGTCCACACATCCATTACCATTCATAGGACTCGATAACTCGCGACGCCATCTCGCACGGTTTTCACTGCCGGCGTAGCCCGGGTGAACATCACATCCACCATACCCCCAGGAGGCTCGACCATGAGACGCACCACCCGGCTTCTCGCCCTCTTCGCTCTGCTGAGCGTCACCACCTCCGCGCTCTACGCGCAACCTGTACATCATCTGGCGCCTGGCGCCCCGACATCGCTGACGTCTCCCACCGATCCGGTGTCGATCGCCGTCATGAGCCTGAAATATCCCGGCGACTACATCGTCTTTGATGACGCCCTTTTTTTTACAGGGCTGGACCAGACCTCTTCCGGGAGGGAGCTTTGGAGAACGGACGGCACGCGTGAGGGCACGCAGCTATTTCTCGACATCAGGCCAGGCCCCGAAACCAGCAACCCGTCCTACCTGGTCGAGGCCAGCGGAGTGCTCTTTTTTGTCGCCGATGACGGCGTCCACGGGCGAGAACTGTGGGCATCCGATGGCACGCCCGATGGCACGCGCCTCGTCACGGACGCGTGGGCCGGCCCAAACGGCTCCGCGCCAAATGACGTCGTGGTTTCCGGTGACCAGGTGTTCTTCACCCCGTGGAACGATATCGTCGGTCGGGAACTCTGGGTGAGTGACGGGACGCCGGCGGGCACGAAGCTCGTAAAGGACATCGTCCCCGGATACCAGGGCGGCCGGCCCGTCCATCTGACCGATGCGGACGGCACTCTCTACTTTTCGGCCTGGACGCCCGAAGCGGGGTTTGAGTTATGGAAAAGCGATGGCACACCCGAAGGCACGGTGCTCATCAAAGATATCGCCCCCGGTTCCGCGGACACCATGCCGACGCTATTCACCACGCTGGGCGACCGGGTCTATTTTGCCGCGGACGACCGGGTGAATGGCCAGGAGCTGTGGGTGACGGATGGTACGAGCGAGGGCACCGTGATGATGGCCGACATCCGGCCGGGCGAGGGATCCTCATGGCCGGCCTCACTGACGCGCATCGGCGATCGCCTGGTCTTCGCGGCGGATGACGGCGTCCATGGGGCCGAGTTGTGGGAATCGCGGGGGACCTTGGAAACGACGCGGCTGGTGGCCGACATCTGGCCCGGATTACCTGGTGCAGGACCGCACCACTTCGTCGAGTTAAACGGCCGGCTCTTTTTCGCGGCATCCGATCCCCAGCATGGCATCGAGCCCTGGGTGAGTGATGGAAGCGCCGCCGGCACGCTCCTGGTCAAAGATGGCTACCCCGGTCTGGACGACAGTGCGCCGGCTCATCTGCTCGTGAAAGGCTTGCGGGTATTCTACGCCGGTGACGACGATAGCCATGGCTACGAATTATGGGTCAGCGACGGCACGGAGGCCGGCACGCACCTCGTTAAAGACCTTCTGCCCGGCCTCGAAGGATCTCGCCCACAAGGCCTCACGACGTTCGGAGACGCCTTCTATTTTTCAGCCATAGCCGATCTCTCCGGCTCTCAGCGCCTATGGCGTAGCGACGGTACGCCCGAGGGGACCCGACTGGTCATCCCCCCGTACGACAGTCTGCGCCTCTTTCTCAGCCATACGCGCTTGTTTGAGACATGGCGCATCCGCCCCCATCTCTTCACGGAGGAAGGCGACCGGACGACTGAGATCGCGCCTGCTTCGGCCGAGTGGACCTCCACGGCGCCAGACGTCGCCGGCTACGATCCCACACTGGATCGCGTCGTAGCATACACCGCCGGCACGGCGAGGCTCACCGCCTCGTTCCAGGGAACGATCGCCTCCGTCGATATCGTCGTCGAGGCCCCGATCCTCCCGCCCGTGTATGAAACGATCGACCCCTACCTCGCCTCGGCCCCCGACGATGCCATCCACACCGTGCCGGTACTTGTCATCCGGTATCTGCCCACACCCAACGGCGTTGATCTCGATATCACGAAGGTGCCCGACTTCTGGTGGCTCCATGAAGTCACGCTCGCTGACATGAAGAAGACGATCGACCTGTTCGACAAGCGCACGAAGTTCATGCTCGAGGAAGGCTCGCGTTTCCGGGGCTACAAGACCCTGCGCGGGGATCCCGGCGCCGGCCCGATGCCCCCACCGTCCATCGGGTATAAGGTTGTCCGCTACCTGACCGTTTACGAACAAACCCCGCCATCTACCTACACCTATGATGTATCGGGCGTGCCCTCCTATTATGTGGATGTGACCCAGGTGATGGATCGCTTTAGCCTCCAGGAGCTGATCGAGGCCGAGGGGGTCAAGGAAGTCTGGTTCTGGTCATCGCCCTTCGACACCAGCTTCCCGACCTATACCAGTAACCCGAGCCTGTTCGACCCCGCCGACTTCCGGGGGATGCCGGAGTCCAACATGGCCAGCCCGAGTTCGGGCGACATCTCCAACAGCTGGCGCATCCACGATGACCTGCCCATCCTGGACCATACCTACATCGTCTACGGATCGAACTTCCGGCGGTCGCAGGCCGAATCCGTCCACAACCACGGGCACCAGTTGGAGGTCATGCTACGGTATGCCGCCAGCCGGCAAGACGGCCACGACGGGCTGTTCTGGCACGACTTCGTCGGCGTCACGAATGGCCAGTTTACCACCGGCCGCAGCGGCTGGACGCACATGCCCCCGAATACCATCGACAACTACGACTACGTCGACCCCGCGCTCGTACTGAGTGATATCGAGGACTGGCGGCCGGACAATACCGGGGCAAAAACGCTGGTCAACCTCAACACCTGGGGCGATCTGCCCTATGAATGGCCCGAACCCGATGTTATTCCGCAGCAGGTGGAGTCGCACTGGTACATCTACTGGATGCAGAACATGCCGGGGTATCAGAACACGATTCCCTACGGCAACGACTTCATGACAAACTGGTGGTTCGCGACCGCCGAGTGGGACGCGGCCCTGGGCACGAGCCCGACGTTCGGACTGCACGGAGCCGAGCCGGCGCTGCCCGTTTCCCTCGTCCACTTCGACGGACGCTACGACACCGACCGCGTCCAACTGACCTGGGATACGGCGAGCGAAACCAACAACGCCGGCTTCGCCCTCGAGCGCGCGGTTGAGGCTGACGGTCCTTTCGCGCCGATTGCGTTTGTCTCCGGCCAGGGTACGACCTCCGATCCACACACCTACACCTATACGGATACAGCACTCCCCGCCGGGTCGGCCACCGTCGCGTATCGCCTCAAACAGGTGGATATGGATGGGCAATTCGCCTATTCATCGACCGTAACGGTAGCGACACCGCCGGCGCAATTTACCCTCTCGCCCAACTACCCGAATCCGTTTAACCCCCGGACCCGGATCACCTATACCCTCCCGGTGGCGACGGACGTGCGGCTGGCCGTGTACGACCTGCTGGGCCGAGAACGGGTTGTCCTGGTCGATACCTTCCAGGACGCGGGACGTTACGCCGTGGAGATGGATGCCGGGGCGTGGGCCAGCGGGCAGTACCTCTACCGCATCCAGGCCGGCTCGTTTGACAAAACGGGGGTGATGCTGCTGCTCCGGTAGGCGAATGACGGTGAATCACCAGGCCGCGGCCGAGACGATCTTGTGGAAGATCTCGGTATTCTCGTAGATGCCAGTGAACGCCTCGGCCCCCGGCCCGAAGGCGAACACCGGGATGAGCGAGCCGGTGTGGCCTCCGGTGGAAAACGTCGGTATCATCTCCCCGTAGCCGGCGCCGGTCGACAGCGCGAGCCCGCCTGTCTCATGGTCCGCCGTGACGACGACGAGCGTATTCCCGTCCCGCGCCGCAAACTCGATCGCCGCCCCGATGGCGTCGTTGAAGTCGGCCATCTCCGTCATCAGATATTCGGTGTTGTTTTCGTGCCCACCCCAGTCGATCTGCGAGCCCTCGACCATGAGGAAGAAGCCGCGATCGCCCTGATCCAGGTAGGCGAGCGCCATGCGGGTGGCATCTGTCAGGAACGGCCCACGGCCTTCGAGCACGCGCGGCATGCCATCCGGTGCGAGCAAGAAGCCGTATTTCTGGGGCGGCGCCGGCGTGCCGGCCAACGCGGTCGAGTCCATCGCAAAGCCGGCGTCGATCAGCTGGTTATACACATCCTGGCCATCTTTTCGATCCGCAAAAAACTTCACCCCACCGCCGGCGAAGAAGTCCACCCCCGAACCCGGCAGCTGGGTGGCGATGTCCTCGTACATATTCCGGTGGGCGACATGCGCAAAGAAGCTGGCCGGCGTGGCGTGTACGATGGAGGAGGTTGCCACAAGGCCTGTCAGTTGCCCCGTCCGGGAGAGGCGTTCGACGATCGTCTCCACCCGGGCGGTATCGGCGTCCATCCCGATAGCCGCGTTGTAGGTCTTGACGCCCGAGGCAAAGGACGTGGCGCCGGCGGCCGAGTCGGTGATTTCGGCATCCGTCGGCTTCGTTTTGATGTACCCGAACGCGCCGAACTGCTCGAAGTATGAGGTCGCTACCGTGTCGTTGAAATACAGGGTGGAGATCTGCGCCAGCCCCATGCCGTCGCCGATCATCAGGATGACGTTGGTCGGTTTTGCCGGGGACGGCGGCGCGAGCCGCGCGCAACCCGATGCCAGCAGTATAACGCATGAAACGGCAAACAAGCCTGCGATAGAGCGTCGGCGGGCAGGGAGGCTCGAGGGGTTGGGCATGACAAAAAGAGCTGGCGGATGAATACAGAATCGGTCGAAGGATACGACCGTCACATTATGCGGCGATTACGCCGCGCGTGGTGCCACAATCGCTGGAACCCAAGATATCGAACTTCGTCATTTGACGCACGCGCATCTGCGCCTTACGTTAGGTGTTCTTCCTCACATCGATCGGCAGCCTGAATCTTGTTATGTCTACCCGTCGCTCCTTCCTCTACGCCGCGGCCGGCCTCACAGCCGCGCTCTCCGTCGCACCCTCCCGTGTACTCGCCGCGCCGCTCAAGTCCATGCGGATTTTTATTGGCACCTATACCAGCGGAGCCAGCAAAGGAATCTACACCGGCATGCTGGACGCGGACTCGGGGGCTATCGCGGACGTCCGCCTCGTCGCCGAGGCGGAGCAGCCCTCCTTCCTCGCTATCAGTCCGGACCAGCGCTTTCTTTACGCCGTCAACGAGTTGGACACCTTCGACGGGTCGCCCGGTGGGGCTGTCAGCGCTTATGCGATCAACGGGCGGACGGGCGAACTCCGGTTTCTAAATCAGCAGCCGACGCGGGGGGCGCATCCCTGCCATATCATAACCGACCGCACGGGCCGGTGGGCGCTGGTGGCCAACTACTCCGGCGGCAACCTGGCCGCGCTCTCCATCGGCCTGGACGGCCATCTCGCCGCGCCGACCACCGTCGTCCAGCATACGGGGAGCAGTGTGAACGCCAGCCGGCAGGAAGCCCCGCACGCGCATTCGGTCCACCTCGACGCTAAAAACCGTTACGTCGTCGCGGCCGACCTTGGGCTCGACAAGCTGATGGTCTACCAGTGGGATGCCCGCAGCGGCGTCCTCAAGCCCAACGAGCCGGCCTCGCTGGCTACGGCGCCAGGCGCCGGTCCGCGGCACTTCGCCTGGCATCCGTCCGGGCAATACGCCTTCGTGATCAACGAGCTCAATTCCACGCTCTCCGCGTTGTCGTACGACGGCGGTTCCGGGACCTTTATCGAGCGCCACACCCTGTCGACGCTACCCGAGGGCTTCGCCGGCACGAACTCCTGCGCCGATATCCATGTGGCCCCCGGCGGCCGATTTGTGTACGGGTCGAACCGCGGGCACGACAGCATCGCCGTGTTCGGGTTTGACGCCCGGGCCGGTCAGCTAACGGCCCTCGCCCACACGTCCACGGAAGGCGCCACCCCGCGCAACTTCGGCATCGCGCCTGGCGGCCGTCTCCTTCTGGCAGCGAATCAGCAGTCGGACACCATCGTGAGCTTCGCCATCGACCGGCGCTCCGGCCTCCTGAACCGCGTTGCCTCGGCGGAGGTGCCGACGCCTGTGTGCATTCAGTTTATCGAGGGATGATGGACGACGGCGTGCTGGCGAATAAAAAAGCAAAAAAACCCCTCGGCATCCGAAGATCCCGAGGGGTTTTTTCATAGGTCCAATCGAGGTCGTCGATCACCCTTCCGGCTGCACGGCCGGCTCCGATCCCGGACGGGCGCGCCACTGATCCGCATAGACCTTGACGCGAGCGGCCACCCGATCCTTCGCGCGGTGGGCGCTGAGGTACGCGACCGGGATGAGCACCAGCGTGATGAGCGTCGAGGCCGAGAGGCCACCGATGACGACGCGGGCCAGCGAGGCCTGGATCTCGGCGCCGGCGCCGATGCCCAGGGCCATCGGCACGAGGCCGAGGACGGTCGTGAGGGTCGTCATGAGGATGGGGCGGAGCCGGAGCCGGCCGGCTTCCACGATCGAGCCCTCCAGGTCCAGATCGCTCTCACGCCGCAAGAGGTTGATATAATCGACCAGCACGATCGCGTTGTTCACCACGATGCCGACGAGCATGACGAGCCCCATGATGCTCTGCATGTTCAGCGTGTCGTTCGTAAAGATGAGCATCGGAACGACACCCACGATCGCCATCGGGACGGAGAGCATGATGATCAGCGGATCCAGGAAGCGTTCGAACTGGCCGGCCATCACCATGTAGATGAGTACCAGCGCCATGACAATCGCGAGCAGGAAGTCCTTCTCCGCCTTTTCCTGTTCCTCGTATTGTCCGCCAAAGACGATCGAGAACCCATCCGGAAGCGGTAGCTGGGCGAGGTCGGCGCGGATCTGATCGACCGCCGCACCGAGCGGAACGCCCTCCTCCAGGTTCGCCGTGACGTAGGTCACGCGCTGACCGTTGATGCGGCTGATGGTTGTCGGGCTGCGGCCTTTCTCCTGGGTCGTCAGCGCCGATACGGGCACGATCTCGCCGGCCGGCGTGCGCACCCCAATATCGTCCAGGTCGAGCGTCGTGAGACGGTCTTCCGGGCGGAGGCGGACGCGAATCGGAAACTCATCGCCCTTCA
>JAWXAX010000017.1 GCA_034439735.1 Rhodothermales bacterium
ACCGTGGCAATGACCGTGGCAATGACCGTGGCAATGACCGTGGCAATGACCGTGGCAATGACCGTGGCAAAGGCCCGTCGAAGCCCAAACCCGACGCGCCGAGGCACACGATCGAGGACCTGATGAAAAAGTTCAACGCCCGATGAGCGCCGCCGTACCGGACACCTTTCCGTTCGGCCAGTCCTTCGCCTGGGAGCCGAACCCTGACTGGATCGCCCAGAGTAACCTCGCCCGCTTCATCTCCCGCCACGGACTCGCCGGCTACGACGCCCTGCTCGAAAAAGCCGCCGGCGACATCGCCTGGTTCTGGGACGCGGTGATGGCCGATCTCGATATCCAGTTCTACCGGCCCTACGACCGGATCGTGGACCTCAGCCGGGGGCCGGCGTTTCCGGTGTGGTGCGTCGGCGGAGAGATGAACATCGTCCACAACCTGCTCGACAAGTGGCAGGCCACCTCCATCCGGGACCGGATCGCGCTCCGCTGGGAAGGGGAAGAGGGGCCCGGGGAGGTGTACTCGTACGGCGAGCTGCACGACGCCGTCTGCCGCTGCGCCAACGCCCTGCGCGGGCTGGGATTGGGCAAGGGGGATGCGATCGGCCTCTACATGCCGATGACGCCCGCGCTCTGTATCGCGTTTCTGGCCATTGTGAAGATCGGCGGTGTGATCCTGCCCCTCTTCAGCGGCTATGGCCCCGGCGCCATTACTAGCCGGCTCAACGACGCCGGCGCGAAGGCGCTCTTCACGGCCGACGGCTCCCTCCGGCGTGGGCAAAACATCCCCATGAAACCCGTAGCCGACGAGGCCCTACGCGAGGCGCCGACCGTCCGGCACGTGATCGTCGAGCGCCGCGTCGGGATCGACACGCCGATGCAGGCCGGCCGGGACCACTGGTGGGACGATTTCATGGCCGGCCAGCCGGCTGACGCACCTACCGAACGCACGTCCGCCGAGGACGTGGTGATGATCATCTACACCAGCGGAACGACCGGCAAACCGAAAGGCGCTGTGCACACCCATTGCGGCTTCCCGATCAAGGCGGCGCAGGACATGTTTCACAGCATGGACCTCCAGCCCGGCGACGTCATGTACTGGATGAGCGATATGGGGTGGATGATGGGGCCGTGGCTCGTATTCGGCACCCTCGCCATAGGGGCGACGATGGTGTTTTACGATGGCGCGCCCGACTACCCGGCGCCGGATCGCCTCTGGGCGATGGTCGAGCGCCACGGCGTCACGCATCTGGGGTTGTCGCCGGTGCTCATCCGCGCCCTGATGGCGCACGGCGTCGAGCCCGTGAAGCGGCACAACTTCGGCCGGCTCCGCGCCGTCGGGTCGACGGGTAGCCCGTGGGACCCCGATAGCTGGTTGTGGCTATTTCACAACGTCCTGGATGGTAAAAAACCCATCCTCAATTATTCTGGCGGCACCGAAATCAGCGGGGGCATCCTCTGCGGCAATTTCTTTAAAGCGCTCAAACCCTGCGCCTTCTCTGGCCCCGTGCCCGGGATGGACGCCGACGTGGTGGACGAGGCCGGCCGGCCCGTCCGCGGCGCCGTGGGCGAACTCGTCATTCGCAAGCCGTGGATCGGGATGACGCGGGGGTTCTGGGGGGATGAGCAGCGGTATATCGACACCTACTGGCGGCGCTTTGAGGGCATCTGGGTGCACGGCGACTTCGCCGCGATCGACGCCGACGGCCAGTGGTTCATCCTCGGCCGCAGCGACGACACGATCAAGGTAGCCGGCAAGCGACTGGGTCCTTCCGAGGTCGAGGCCATCCTCAACGCCCATTCGTCCGTCGCCGAAAGCGCCGCGATCGGTGTTCCGCATCCCATCAAGGGCGAGGAAGTGGCCGCCTTCTGCGTCCTCAAGCCCGGCATCGCAGCTGACGAGGCCCTCCGCCAGGACCTGTCGAAGCGAATCACCGACGAACTCGGCAAACCCATGAAGCCCGGGGCCGTGTTGTTTGTCGCCGCCCTGCCCAAAACCCGCAACGCCAAGGTGATGCGCCGCGTGATCCGCGCCGCCCACCTCGGCCTCGACGCCGGCGACCTCGGCAGCCTCGAAGACCCCGCGACGATCGAAGCCATCCGCCGGGCAGTTTGACGCGAATCGCCCCGTACGGGCGCACGGCCGTGCGCCCCGCCGATTCGCCCCGCCCCTATAAACGCCGACGCGGCGCCCGACCGAAGCCGAGCGCCGCGCGCCGTACTAAACCTATTGGTAGATTACCGGCCGCCGCCGATCGGAATCCGGACGCCTGCGCTGATGACCAGCTGGTCGAAGTCGGAGAGGATGTATTTCGCCTCGCCGTACAGGTTGCCGAACGCCATCCCGTACTCGACTCCCCCTCCGATGTTGAGGCCGAGCTCCGTCGAGGAGGCGTCGAAGCCAAAACCAGGCACTTCCGGGACCTCGATGTCGTAGTCGAAATTCACGTTGGCGATATTGATGCCGCCCAATGCGTAAATCGTGTAGTCCTCGGCCTCTACAAAGAGGTAGTTGGCATTGAGGTTCACTTCCCACCAGCGCACCTCGCCGGCCCCGAAGTCGTCTTTCATGTAGAATATGAGATCCGGCGCCGCACGGATCTTGCCTTCTTGCGCTACCGGCAGGTTGGCGGAGATCTGGACACCAAGCTTCTCGATCTCAGTGCCGAAGGCGAGCCCGCCACCGATCTGGAGCTGTGCGGTGGCATCCATCGGGCGGAGCGCGAGCAGACCCAGCATCGAAAGGACGAGCAGGCCATAGCGGGAAATGGTGGAGCTATTACGCATATCGTGTGACTGTTTTGTTTAACCAGAGTAGGGCAGAGAATCGGTTACGGGACCATAACAAACGCTGGCTTGTAAGACCGATCAGGCAGAATATACAGTCTACGCAGAAACGGAACACCCCCCACACAGAAACTGCATATTGGCCTGCATGAACATCTTTGACCATCCCGCACGACGCATGCGCACGTTCGTTTTCCCCATCCTGAGCCTCTCGGCCCGGCGTATCCTGCCGCTTCTCCTGCTGGCGCTTTGTGCCTCCCCCGCCCTCGCGCAGCTCCAGCCGGCGGCCGTACTTACCGGCACGGTAGTGGACGACTCCACGGGCACGCCGCTCGCCGGCGTCCACGTGTTTATCGCCTCCTCCATGATCGGGACCACCACCGACGGCGAAGGCCTCTACCGGCTCGAAAAGGTACCCCTCGGCGCCCAGCGCCTGTACGTCTCGATCATCGGGTTCGACCCGCAGGCGCGAGACATCCTGCTGCGTGAGTCAAAATCCTACACGTTCGACTTCCGCCTCGCCGAGGCGGTGTCCGAGCTCGGCGAAATCACCGTCGAGGCCAAGGGCGACAAGCGTTGGGCCCGCCGGCTCGAACGCTTCACCTCGCTCTTTATCGGCGAGACACCCAACGCGGCCCAGACGAAGATTGTCAACCCCGAGGTGCTCGACTTCGCCGACAAGGGCGGCACGCTGCTCGCCTTCGCCGGCGAGATCCTGGAGATTGAAAACCGCGCCCTGGGCTACCGCGTCCAGTATTTCCTCAAGGACTTCGCCGCCGAGCCCAACCGCACCCGCTACGATGGCGAGCCGCTCTTCCAGGAACTGACGCCGGCCGACGAGGCCGAAGCCGCCCTATGGGAAGAAAACCGGCGCAAGGCCTTCTACGGCTCCACCCGCCATTTCTTCCTGGCCGTCCTCTCCGGTCGCCACAAGGAGCATGGCTTCGAGACCTTCCAGCGTGCCAAGCCGGCCGGCGCGGCCGGCCAGGGCACCTTCTCATCCAGTGGTAACGGCATGGATTCTCGCATCCCGTTCGACGCCGCATCCATGCTGAAGCCGACCGACAATCCCAATGAAAAGACCCTCGAATTCGAGGGCGCCATCGAGATCGCGTTTAAGGGTGAAATGGAGGACGAGTCGTTTGCAAAATGGCAACAGCAATACGGGGCCATGGGCGGCAAACGCAACGACCGGCTCCAGCGTTCGCTCATCTGGCAGGAAGACGGTCCGACGATCATCGACCAGAAGGGGGATATCCTGAATCCGTACGGGGTGACGGTGTCCGGCTATTTCGCCTTCGAACGCATCGCCGACGAACTGCCGAAGGAGTACCGGCCGTCCCGGTAAGCTTTGCTTCAGCGTAGTCACATACCGTTTCTGGCCCTGTTGATCTTCGCCGGCATCTCCCCGGTCGTGCGGGCGCAGGACGGGGCGTCGATCGTCGGTGTCGTCACCAGCGCGGAAACCGGCGAGCCACTCCCCGGCGCTCACGTGTTTGTCGGCTTCACGATGGTCGGGACGGTGACGGACGCCGGCGGGCGGTATGAACTTCTCCGTGTCCCCACAGGCTCGCACAAGCTGTGGGCGTCGATCATCGGGTTCGAGACCACGTCCCAGGAGGTCGCCGTGGCGGACACCGCCGGGCTGGTGTTCGACTTCGTGCTTCCCACGTCCGTCATCGAGATTGGCGAAGTGATTGTCGAGGCGAAACGCGACCGGCGCTGGCGGAAGCGGTTGGAAACCTTCGAGCGTATGTTCATCGGGGAGACGCCCCACGCCGGCCAGACCCGCCTCCTGAACCCGGAGGTGCTGGACTTCGACGCCACCTGGCTGGGGTCGTTCACGGCGAGCGCCGCCGGCCCGCTCCAGATCGAAAACCGCGCGTTGGGGTACCGCCTCCAGTATTTCTTGAAGGAGTTCGAGCGCGAGGGGGGCACGATCCGGTACGACGGAGACCCGCTGTTCGAGGAACTCGCGCCCACGTCACCCGAGGAAGACGCCTTGTGGGAGGATAATCGACGGGTCGCTTTCGAGGGTTCGCTCCGGCATTTGCTGCTGACCCTCTGGCGCAGGCGCACCCGTGAGGAAGGCTTCGAGCTGCACCGGATTCCGTCGGTGGACGACATCAACCGCAGCGATCGCCGCTTCCCGGTCGACCCCGACGAGCTGCTCGTCCCCGCCGGCGTGCCCAACCAGCGCCTGCTCGCCTTCAGCGGCCTCATCGAGATCACCTACCTGCCCGAAAACGAAGAGCCCGAGTACCTCCTCTGGCAATCCGGCTCGCCCCATCGTCCCCTCCGCCCCCAGCGCTCCTGGATCCGCCTCACCGACGGCC
>JAWXAX010000018.1 GCA_034439735.1 Rhodothermales bacterium
ATATGTCTTCATCCTCAGCCGACACCGACCCCATCGTGCCGTACGTGCCGGCGTCGCAGTCGTTGCCCGAGATCACGATCAAGGCCGTTGTACTCGGATTTTTGCTTTCGGCTATTCTGGCGGGGGCCAACGCGTATCTGGGGTTAAAAGTGGGGCTCACGGTGTCGGCCTCGATTCCCGCGGCCGTGATCTCGATGGCTGTCTTGCGGATGTTCAAGAAGTCGAACATCCTGGAGAACAATATTGTGCAGACAGCCGCCTCGGCCGGCGAGGCGCTGGCGGCCGGCGTGATCTTCACCCTGCCGGCGCTGGTGATGCTGGGATTCTGGCAGGGGTTCAACTACATCGAGACCACCGCCATCGCCATGGTGGGTGGCATTCTGGGCGTGTTGTTCACCATTCCGCTGCGACGGGCGCTGATCATCGAGGCGAGGCTGAAGTTTCCCGAAGGCGTGGCGACGGGGGAAGTGCTGAAGGCCGGCGCGGAAGGGGGCAAGGGCGTGCGGTACATCGCGATGGCCGGGATCGGCGCGGCGATCTTCAAGGTGTGCCAGACCGGTTTTAAGCTGGCGGCGTCCTCGATCGACGGGGCCATCACCGCCGGCCGGTCGGTATTCGGTTTCGGGAGCGATTTATCGGTGGCCCTGATGGCCGTGGGATATATCATCGGGCTCAATATCGCAACGCTCGTGTTTGCCGGCGGGCTGATTTCCTGGCTCTTCGGTATCCCGATCTTTATGGCCCTGGCGTCTCCCGATACGGTACAAGGCATCGTCGGTAGTAGTGAGGGGTATGAGGCGGCGCTGGCGATCTGGAGCAAGCAGGTCCGGTACCTCGGCGTCGGCGCGATGGCGACGGGTGGCATCTATGCGCTTTTTTTGCTCGTCAAGCCCATCCGCGACGGGGTGCGGTCATCCCTCGAGGCCGTTCGCGCCTCGCGTAGTGGAAACGCCGTTCAGGTGATCCGCACCGAGCGCGATGCGCCGATCCATATCGTCATGATCGGTGCGCTGGTGCTGACCATCCCCCTGTTCATCGTCTTCACCAGCGTCGTACAGCACCAGGCATTGGACATCAGCAGCGGCCTGTTCTGGTCGACGGTTGCACTCGCCCTCGTATTCGCCTATGTCGCCGGCTTCCTGTTTTCGTCCGTCGCCGGCTACATGGCGGGCCTCGTGGGCTCCTCCAACAATCCGATCTCCGGCGTGACGATCGCCACCGTGTTATCCATCTCGCTGGTGTTATTCTGGATCCTCGGAACGGAAATCGACTTCTCGATCGACACCGCGCGGGCCACCCGGGCGGCCGCGACGGCCATCCTGGTGGGCGCGGTCGTCTGCTGCGCGGCGTCGATTGCCGGCGACAATATGCAGGACCTCAAGGCCGGCCAGCTCGTTGGCGCGACGCCGTACAAGCAGCAGATCATGCAGATGGTCGGGGTAGTGGCCGGCGCGCTCGTGATTGCCCCTGTCTTGAGCCTGCTGTTTCAGGCGTACGGTCTGGGGGATGTGTTTCCACGAGCCGGCATGGACGCCGGCGAGGCGCTCCAGGCGCCCCAGGCGACGCTGATGAGTTCGGTGGCGAACGGCGTGTTCACCCGCAACCTGCCCTGGACGATGATCGCCCTCGGGGTCCTGGTGGCCGTGGCCATCATCGGGATCGATCGGGTGCTCGAGGCGCGGGGTTCCTCGTTCCGGGCGCCGGTGCTGGCGGTGGCGGTGGGCATCTACCTGCCGCTGGAGCTGTCAACCGCCATCTTTATTGGTGGATTGGCGGCGTTCGCCGTGTCGCGTTTTTTCGAGGGCCGCAGGGCCGAACTGGGCGACAGGTATGACGGTGAAGTTGAAAAAGCCGCGCAGCGCGGTTTGCTGTTCGCCTCCGGCCTCATCACCGGCGAGGCGCTGGTCGGCATCCTCCTCGCCATCCCCTTTGCGATCGCCGAGAGCACGGACGTGTTGCGCATCCCCCTCGGCTTGAGCGAGGGAGCGTACGACGTCCTCACCCACACTCTGGGCCTCGGGGCGTTTGTGGCGTTTGTGTTCTGGCTGTACCGGGTGGCGATTCATCGCGAGCCATAAATCATTGTGGGCGACGTATTCACGGTGGGGCCGCAGACCTCCCTTCGGGCCGCCGACATGCTGCGAGCAAAGATGTACGTCCCGATCCACCACGGCACCTTCCCGCCCATCGACACGGCCGCCTGGGCGCGGTCGTTCGAGGAAAAAGGCCACCGCGCCCGGGTGCTGGCGCCTGGAGAAACGCATTCACTCTGACGGCGTCTAAACCCTGGCCCCAATGCACTGAACGCCCGAGTCCAGCCAGCCAGATCGTGACGAAGTAGCGATGGCTCTCGGCCGGACTGGCACAAGAATGTTTTTTTCATTTTCTTGGAAGCGGTTTCCCCCTCCGGTTCTCACTCCGCTTTCTCACTCCGCTTTCTCACTCCGCTTTCTCACTCCGCTGCCCGGACTTTTTTGCAGCCTCGCGCTGCCCTTGCGTTGCCAAGCCCGTCTGCACATCGCGCCTTAGGACTCTTGACGCTGCTCGTTGCAACGGGCGCCGGGGGGGTGTACGCCCAGCAGCCATTCCAGGCTTACGATCCCTTCTACCGGAGCGAGCAGACCCAGCGGGAGTTTTTTGGGGGATACGCCCTTTCGGGCGAAGTCTCGTACCGGGCCGCCGGCGTCATCCAGGACGACGGCCTCCAGTCACTCGAAGCCAACCCCCTGGGCCTGAGTTTTCGACTGGATTACCAGCTTGCTCCCCAGCTTGACATGAGCGGCATCATCGACGCCGCCGGCAACTCCACCCGCGGCGGTCTGGCCCTCAGCTGGGTGGTCTTCACCTACTACGAGCGCAACGAAGAAACCACCTTCGCTCTGCGCCTCGCTGTCGACCCCTCGTTCGACGGCCCGGTGGGATTCCCCCAGATGGACCTCGGCTGGCTCTCTTCGAGCAGCATTACGCCGACGACTACTTCTAATTTTGCCTTCGGCGTGCGCCGGATCCGCCTCGGCTACGAGCAGTGGGTGTTGGGCGACGAGCCGACGCCGGGCGTCGGGAGCGGCAGCTACGTGCTTCATAGCCTCGGGGCTGACGATCCGAATCGGAATGTGGATATCATTTACACCCGGGCCTTCGGATGGGAAGCCCGGTTGATGCTGGGGTACGACTTCGCGTTCGACCCGGCCGGCTCCAATGTCTTCTTCTCCCTCCTCGGCCAGGCCGGCAACTACGACCTCGTCGAAACCTCCTTCCTCGAGCTTTCCCCGAAGGCCTCTCAGAAATCGATCGGCGAGCAGGAAGTGACGATCGATTCGGACTATATCGGCGGCGCTGTCTGGTTGCGGAGTGGGCTCGAGTTCAACCGACCGGGTTATCAGATCCTACCCTTCATTGGCCTGCCCATCGTGCAATGGGCGCCCGAAAGCGCCAACTGGCCGCGGTCGCGCCGGCGCGTCGGCGTGCGCCTCATGCTTCGCTAATCGGATCCCGTCTGTAGTATCCATGCCCGTTAGCCCGCACCCTCCATGCTGATCGGCATCATCGCCGACACGCACGGCTATTTCCATCCTTCGATTCCGACCTATTTCACGGGCGTGGACCTGATTCTGCACGCCGGCGACGTCGGCACGCCGGACATCCTCGATCGCCTGGAAGAACTTGCCCCGACACGCACCGTCTGGGGCAACATCGACGGGCAGTCGATTCGCCGGCGCAGCGAGGAGCACTACAAAAAGACAGTGGGCGGGGTGCGCATCTGGATGACCCACATCGCCGGCCGGCCCGGCGCCTGGCAGCGGGGCATAGGCGCCCTGCTCCGCGACGACCCACCGGATTTGCTCATCTGCGGCCACAGCCACATCCTTCGCATCGAACGCGACAAATCGCTCCGGAATATGCTCTATATTAACCCCGGAGCCGCCGGCCAGCAGGGCTTCCATCTGGTCAAGACCTGTGTCCGCCTGACCCTCACCGATGGAAAAGCCACCCAGGCCGAGGTCATCCATCTCGACGAACCGCGCTCAGTCTGACACTGTCTGTCTGACGCGGTCGCGATCCACTGTTAGTTGTTGCTTTCGATGCAGGATACGCCGTCTCACGTCCAACGCGCCAAACGCTACGATCTTCGGGCGCTATTTGAAGCGAGCCGGCTGCTCAGTGGCTCGCTCGACCTCTCCTTCGTCCTCAACAACCTGCTACTCACGGCGATGAGCAAGCTGCTCGTCACCCGGGGCATCGGCCTCCTCGACGGCAAACAACCCGGCGTCTACCGGGCGGTCATCGTAAAAGGGCTGTGGGATATCCCCGTCGAGAGTACCATCGCCGTGGACATGGCGGCGATAAAACATATCCTGCGAGACGATGAGGTGCCGGAGACGCTCCGTAGACATCAGGTGGTGCTTCTCCTTCCGATCATCAGTTCCGACAAGCTGATTGGTCTCGTTGGACTCGGGAAAAAGGCCACCGGCGTCCCCTTCAGCGATGAAGAGCTCGAATTCATCCAATCGCTCGTCAACATGTCGGCCGCGGCCGTCAAGAACTCGTTGGTCGTCGAGGAGTTGCGACAGACGAACCGGACGCTCGACGGTAAGATCCAGCAGCTGAACACGCTGTTCGATCTCTCGCAACAGTTCAACGCCACGTTCGACCGTTCGCAACTGCTCAAGATGCTGACGTTCACGCTGATGGGGCAGATGCTGATCAACAAGTATCTGTTTATCATGCGCCGGCCCGGCGGAGCGCCCGATACACCGAATGGGCTCCATGTGATCGCCTCTCACAACGTCCCGGACTGCTTTTTTCCGGAGGCCACGATGGACGCACTGGACGCACTGCAGACCGATTGCCTGCTGAGTACAGAGACACCCGCCGAACTTGCGCCAATTTCTGCCTGCGGCATGACGCTCATCCTCCCCATCCGCCACCAGGATGAAACCAGCGCCGTGCTCTGCCTCGGGCCCAAGATGACCGGGAAGCCGTTTGTCGACGACGACCTGGAGCTCCTCTCCGCATTTGGCAACCTGGCCTATGTGAGCCTCCAGAACACCTACCTCGTCGAAGAGCAGATCGAGAAGGAACGGCTGGAGGAAGAACTTCGGCTGGCTCGCGACATCCAGTTGGGCTTGTTGCCCCAGGAAATCCCGGAGCTGGCTGGCATCGAAATCGCGGCCATGGCGTTCCCGAGCCGGCATGTGGGCGGCGACTACTACGATCTCGTTTCGCAATCCAATGGCAGCCTGCTTATGGCCATCGCCGACGTGACAGGCAAGGGGTTGCCGGCGTCGCTGCTGATGGCTAACCTCCAGGCCTGCCTGCACACGTTGACGCCGATGGAGCTAACACTTGAGGAAGTGGCAGGCCACATGAACCGCGTCATCTGCCAGAATACGGCCTTCGACAAGTTTATCACGGCGTTTCTGGCCGTCTACACGCCGGGAGAGCGACGCGTGGACTATGTCAACGCCGGCCACAATCCCCCTATGCTCCTGCGCGCCTCCGGCGACGTTGAACTGCTTGAAAAAGGCGGTCTCTTGCTGGGCGTCATCAAGGGCATCCCGTATGAGCGTGGGACGCTATTTCTCGGTTCTGGCGACGTGCTCGCCCTCTTCACCGACGGCGTCACGGAAGCGATGGGGCCCAACGAAGACGAATATGGCGAAGAACGGCTGATCCAATTGCTGCGCGATCTCCATCAGCAATCGGCCCAGGACATCCTCGACGCCGTGCGGTCGGACATCATTTCGTTCACGGGTAGCGCGACATTACTCAGCGACGATCTGACGATGATCGTCGTGAAAGGCAGTTGAGCGGCTCCCTGCCCGCCTTCACGCCTGAACGGAATGCGCGATGCGGCAAAGCGCCTGAAGACGCACTCGTTCGTCAGCCGTCATGTGGAGGTTACGGCGGGCCATCATCACCTCCGCCACCCGAAGCGCCTTATCGATCCGGTACGGCTCCAGCCCGGATAATGGGCCGCCCCACGAGAAGGACGGGACGTGACGCTCCAGGTAGCCGGCTCCGAAGAGATTACACGACACGCCGAAGACCGAGCCGGTGTTGACCATGGATTGGATCCCCAGCTTGGTGTGATCGCCCATGAAGACCCCTAGAAACTGCCGGCCGGAGGGTTCAAAAGCCTCCAGGTACGCGTTATACAGGGCCACTTCGCCGTAGTCGTTCCGAAGGTTGGAGACATTTGTCCCGGCCCCCAGGTTGCACCATTTCCCGATGTACGAGTGGCCAAGAAAGCCGGCGTGACCCTTGTTAGCGTGGGCGTGCATGATCACGTCGGACACCTCGCCGCCCACCTTGCACCCGGGCCCGATGCTGCTCCCCTCGACTTCCGCGCGGGCACGGACGGTGGCGCGTTTGCCGATATAGACTGGCCCGCGAACGATGGCCCCTTCGAGGACGGACGACTCATCGTCGAGCACGATGGGGCCGTGCGTCGCATTCAGGATGGCGCCGTGGCTGATGTGCACTCCGACACCGATGAAGATGCGTTCTCGCGCGGCCAGGATGGCGCCTGTGCCCAACTCGAGCCCTGTGGCATCCCAGCGCGCCGGCTGGCGTTCGCACGTGCGTGCGTCGCGCACCAAAGCGGGTCGCACCTCGTCGATCAGGTGCCAGAGCCGGCTTATCAGCCGCGCGCCGGCGACCGGCTGGCGCTGGAGGTCGGCGAAGGCATCCAGCTCCAGCGAGGGACGCTGTAGAAGATCGGGATGCGGACGATGCACGCGGGCGGCGATCACGTCGTCGCCCTGGACCAGCACCTGTTCGGTCGCTGAGGGCTCAAAAAGGGCGGCGATCAGGTGGGCGACGGGGCCGGCTTCGGCCAGGTAGCGTCCGTTTACGAATACCACCGGTGCTTCGACCGGGAGCCGGTTCACCGACAGCCCTGTTGCGGTCGCCACGATCGATGCAACGTCTGGCCGCGAGTGAAGTACTACGGGAAACGAATTAAGCAGTAAGCGCGTCGCATCCAGCAGTGTGAACATCCCCGGGCGCAATTGATACACCGCGCGCATATCGATGAGAGGGCGCAGGTGGTGCACCCGGGCGTCTTCGAACAGGCAGAGATGCGTCATAGTATGGCTGTTTTTAGGACCGCGTCGTCTGACAGTCTTGACCGGGGCTTTCCGCTGCCCGGAAGTGCTTGCTGATTAAGACGAACCGCCGTAGCGCCGATATTCAGACACGAGTGTGGCGCCCGGCCTTGCCGGCGACGGATGGCAAAAGCTTCCCGGATCGAGCCGGCGCCCGAGTTTCCGGCTGGTGCACGCGCTTGAGGCGAGAATCAGGCCAGCTGTGTGCGTTTCCGGTTTGTAACGACGTCCTTATAGCGTTTCATCGTCCTCATTAACGACACTTTCGAAACCGATCATGAAGTTCTTTATCGACACCGCCGATCTCGCCGAGATCAAAGAAGCCAATGACATGGGCGTGCTGGACGGGGTTACGACCAATCCGTCCCTCATGAAGAAAGCCGGCAATGTCAACTTCCACGAACACATCTACCGGATCTGCGAGATTGTCGATGGCGACGTTTCCGCCGAGGTGACGGCGACGGATTATGCCGGCATTATCGCCGAAGGGCGGACACTGGCGAAAATCCACAAGAACGTCGTCGTCAAGGTGCCGCTCATCCTCGATGGCATCAAGGCCATCAAGACGTTTACGAGCGAGGGCATCCGGACGAACTGCACGTTGTGTTTCTCGCCGACGCAGGCCCTCATTGCCGCCAAGGCCGGTGCCACGTACATCAGCCCATTTGTGGGCCGGTTGGACGACATCTCGCAGAACGGGATGGACCTGATCCGTCAAATCGTAACGATCTACAAGAACTACAACCTCGCGACGCAGGTCCTGGCGGCTTCGATCCGCCACCCGATGCACGTCGTGGAATGTGCGATGGCCGGCGCGCATGTGGGCACGATGCCACTGGGCGTGATCAAGTCCCTCCTGCACCACCCGCTGACAGACAACGGCCTCGCGAAGTTCCTCTCGGACTGGGAAGCGTTCCAGGCCAAGCAGGGCGTCAAGGGCTGATACCCCGTCGCTACTGAAATAAAAAAGCCCGGTACGCGGATGCGCGCCGGGCTTTTTTCTTGGGGTAGCGACTGCCCCAAAACACGTCATCCCCCGGTCAAAGCCGGGGGATGACGTAGCTGCTACCGTTTCGTATCGATTACAGCGAGAACGAAGCCGTGATGTACTGGACGTCCGAGAAGAAGTCGGTCGGCTGGTACGCGTAGTCGAGCGCGATCCGGGTGCCGCCCACATTCAGGTTCAGACCGCCGCCGAAGGCCGCGCCCTGATAGAACGTCAGATCCATGTCTTCCGCGAACTGGTAGCCGCCACGAATATAGAGAATATTCTGGAAGCCGAGTTCGATGCCGCCCGAGTACAGATCCTGGTCGAACGAGTTCGATCGGAAGTTCGTCAGGAAGCTGACATAGTTGGAGCCGGCGATCGGTACGGTATACGCAAGACCCACGTTGAGCAGCGTCGGCATCTGGACGCCTTCGCTCTCGAGGGCCAGGGTATTGTTGTTGGCCGACGGGTCCTGGCCGGGCACCTTCACGCTGCGCGAGAGGCCCGTACCGGTGAAGGTCAACTCGTTACCGATGTTCTTCAGGCTGACGCCCAGGCGAAGGCCGATCTCACTCAGGTTGTAGGTCATACCCGCGTCGAACGCGACCGCCGAAGCGCTCACGTCGTCGATGGACTCGTTGACCAGCTTCATCGTAGCACCGGCCGCGATGCGGTCGGTGATCTGACGCGAGTAGGAGAGGCCTGCCGTCAGGTACGACACGTTAAACGTCACGTCCGTGATCTCCGGGGAATCCTCCGTGGTTTCGGGGATATCGCCAAAGTCCCAGGCCGCGATCGTGAACGCGATGTTGTTGAAGTCACCAAAGTTCTGCGCGATACCAAAGTAGTTCACGCCGATGTCGGCAACGTACTCCACGCGGCTGAAGAGGCCGGCGGTGCCGGTGTTCAACGCGAGGCCGGCCGGGTTGGCATACAGCGCCTCAATCCCGTTCATGTCCGCCAGACCGCTGGTGGACGTGCCGCCGAGGGCCGTGTAGCGTGCCGTAAGCGGCACCAGCAGTTCGGTGGCGCCGGACGTACCGGCACGGGAGCCGGACGACCCGGTGGTGCCACCGCCGCTACCTACGTCCTGCGCACGCGCTTCCGGAGCGCTAAGGAGCAGCAGGCCGAGCGCCAGCAAGCCGATCCCCAACGACAATGTTTTGTGCATCAATGCTTTCATATCTAAAACCCTGTTGTCTTCAAGATATCGAGGAAGAATCGGGGATACGGGGGGCTTTCGCCCCCCATATCACCACGGGATTCGGTGCTAGAACACGTTCAGCTGGACGCGTTTCTTGACGACGGCGAACTTAATCGTCTGACTGCCCACGTTAGGCACCTCGACTTGCACGAGGTACATACCGCTGGCGATCGGAAGACCCGCTTCCGTCGTAAGGTCCCAGGTGAGGTAGCGTTCCGGGCTGTTTTTCCTCAACGTCCTGATCAGCGTGCCGTGCAAGGTGAAGATGCGGATCGTCGCTTCCGTCGGAAGGTTCGTGATTCGGACTTCATCGATCAGCTGGCTGCGTTCGTAGATCGAGGCGCCCTTGTAGGGGTTCGGAGTGATGCCGATCGTTTCGAGGTCCTCTTCCTTCTGCGTCTGCGATGCCGCCACTACTTCGAAGCCGGCCGTGCTAACCGTAAAGAGGTCGCCTGGCTGGCTCGGTTTGAAGGTGTAGATACGGAACGTCGTGCCATTCTCGGGTCGAGGGGCGTTCACCGTCGGCAACACGCCACCGTTGAAGTTAACGAGCACCGTGCGGGCGAGAATTTCGCCACCGGTACCTGCGGTGCCGAAGAAGAAGTCCAGATAACCCTGAGAACCCGGGGTAACACCGCCGTCTTCCGGCAAGTACCAGTAGACCCAGTCCGTGAACGGATCGTTGTCGCCGCCTGAGATCGGATGATCGCCGCCAAGGTCATAGGTCAGCGAATCCGTACCTGCGCCGCATGCTTCTTCGCACATCCCCGGAATGAGGCGTACGTCGTCTGTTGCATCCCCGCACGTGCCAATGCCGACACGCCAGAGCTCGAAGGGCACCTCCACGATCGCACCGTCATCAAAAGCGCGCCAGGCGAGGCAGTCCGTCTCCGCGATGACGCCATCGATAGCGTCGGCGCATGCCTGCGTGAAGCGCATCTCAAAGTCGAAGAACGAGATGCGATCGAGGTTGTCATTACGTACGGCGCGTCCGAGGAACGTGCTTTCCGTAATCGGGCCGAAGTTGATGCTCGCGGCGCCGCCGGCATGGAAGCCCCAGTTGGCTCCGCTCACCTGCTGCACACCCGTGTTCGGGCGATCGGGAAACGGATAGGCGCCATCGGGCGTGATACCCCCATCCACCAGCGTCGGGAAGCCCGAGCCGTTGAAGGCGAACGCGCCCATGTCCGGCGGATCGACCGGGCCGGCGGAGTTATTCACGACGCCGAAGGCCTTGATGCCCAACTCTGGACCCACGACACTGAACTGCAGGCCGTCGATCACGATAACCTTCTCCCGCTGCGGAGCGGGCTCACTAGTGGAAGAACCGTCAAAAATGACGGTACCGTTCCGTTTGATGTCGTATGTCGTGGCCGTAGCGGCGTTCTTGTTGGCTACCGGCGGCGTCGCAGGAGCCGGATCGATAACGTCATCCTGTTCAGCAAGGCGACCGTCAACCTTGTCCGGGAAATCGAACGAGTAGAATTCGACCGTGTAGGTCGCATTCTGAACCCGGCCAGGATTCACGACATCAACCCAAACGCGGCCTTCGCCGACGCCGGCACGGTCAGCCAATATATCTGGTGCGGCCTGATTCGCGGCGGCTTCGATCGCTGTTTCCGAGATCGTGTCCTCGCCACGGGCGGGGATGATGGAGAACCGAGCGATCGGGCTCGGGAAGATCTTCGGCAAGGAGGCCTCATTGTATGAGTAAGCCTGCACGCCGAAGTGGTAGGTCGTATAGTTCGTCAGGTTCTGGATCCGGTGGAAGTTCTGAACTCCAACGTCCGTACCACTGGCGACGACTTCCGTCGGCTCACCGGGCACACCGTCGATCACACGTGTGACTCCATTAGCCACGTCGTACGTCGCAATGACCTGACCGATCTGGTCCGCTACGTCCGCGAACTGGTAGATCTTATACCCTTCGAAGAAGTAGGTTTTATCTTCGATGGGCGCATCCGGATCTACGACGGCGAGCGGGTCAAATTCGGAGTATGAATCCAGGTAGTTGTTCGAGTTGGGCGGATTGGTCCACTCGAGGACCACTTCCCCGTCCAGCGGGGTCACCGTGACCACCGGCGGGTTGGGCGGCTGTGCGAGGTTGAAGTTCACATCGAACGCCGACTGCGCGGCCGCGTCCACCTGGCGGAGCTTGGAGACGGAGTCCCAGTTGTCTGCCCCAATGGCGAACACGACACCGAAGATGATCTCCTGCTGGTCGCCCGGGTTGATCGTGAACGGACCCGTGGCCATCGCGAAGCGACGGTCACCGGGGCTGATCGGAGCCACGGAGCCAGTAAACGGATCCGGGTTGCGTTCCGTCCACCCCGTGTTGGCTGCCGGATCGCCGGAGTACATGAACCGGGTCGGGCTGGTAGAGCCACCGCCGGCCTCATCACGTCCGTTGCCACCGAAGGTGAACTGACGACCGTCACGCCAACGGCCATCCATGTAGTTGTAGAAGTCTTCCGCCGTAGCCGGGTCGCCCGTGACACCACCGCCGTTGTTGTAGAAGGCGTAGGTGGTCATCCCCAGGTTTTTGAAGTCCGGGATTTTGCGACCACTCACCTGAGCCGTATCACCCACCGAGGGGATGATGGGGCCCTGGAAGAAGTCGTAGCCGGCGGCCGGCGGCGGCGTGCCGTAGCCTTCGCCGCTGATGTCTTCATTGTCCGCGTTGTAGACGTAACCCAGGCCGAGCGTCGAGTCCGAGCCCACGTAGTCATCGGCGAAGTCGCCAAGGTCTGGGTCGGAAACGATACCCAGGTAGGCACGCTCCAGCGGTTGCGAACCTTTGTAGAAGATGTTGTACTTGTAGAAGGTCATGTCGCCGATAGCGCCCGCCTGGTTAAAGGCGAATGCCATACCATGCACTTCGACGCCGATCGGGGCGGACTGGCTGCGTTCGTGCGTGTTGCCGCGGTCGTTCATAACCCACCAGATCGACTGATCGCCCAGGATGGCCGGGCGTTCGCCGCCGGCGAGGTCGATCACGCGATTGACGCGGGAAGCGAGCGGCGCGGCGATGTCGAACTTGATCTGCTCGCCGTCTTCGTCGATTTCGCCGTCTTCGTCGTCGTCGATGCCGTTACCCACGGGGGCGATGGTCGGGGCGCCAAGACCGGTCGGCCAACCGAGCATCGCCGGCGTGGTGGCGCCAGTTGCTTCGTAGTTGTCGATATCGGACTTGTTGACCTTGAATACCCGGTCAAACACACCGCAATCGGCGGGCGGGTTGCCGTTTTCGTCAAGCGGGCCGGCCCAGAATTCCCACGGGCCGTACGTGGAAGCAGCCGTACGCGGGGACGTTTCGTTCCCGACGAAGCCGCCGATCCAGACACCCGACATGAAGATCGCGTTCGAGCCCGATCCTTTTGGTACTTCATAGACGTGGGGTTCCCCACGGTAGAACAGCGAGCCATTGTTGAGGATGCGCGCTCGAACGTTGTTCACGTCGAGGAAGGCCTCCCCAAGCGCTTGCTCGCAGTTCTGTGCCCGTGCCGTAGTGGCGCTCATACCGAGCGCCACTACGAACACGAACATCATTTTAAAGAGAGATTTCATGATGTTTCGCGTCAAGATTGTGTCCTACGATAGCGAAAAAACGCAACGTCAGGGATCAGAAGTTGAGCCGCAGACCGAGGCGCGTCAGGCGGGGCAGACCCACCCAGTTCAGCTGGCGGTTGCTGTGTTCATACAGCGTTTGTCCAACCGGCTGCGAACCAGCCAGCCACTGCGAACCCGCGTCCGTGGCCAGGAAGCCGTCGTTATCCGGAATGCCCGTATAACGCCACACGAGGTTCACATTGCGCTGATCGAAGATGTTCTGCACCCACAGGAAAGCGCTCAGGTTCGCATTGCCGATCTGGAAGGCGCGGTCGATGCGAACATCGAGGCGGCTGCTCCACGGCATGCGAGCGCTGTTGATGGCGCCCTTCGGGTTTGTGGCGCGAGCGGCGCCGGCGCGGTTGAAGGGCTCGATAACCGGCGTGTACGGGAAGCCGCTACCGACGGTCGCCAGTACGTTGACACCGAAGTTCTCGAGCACATGCACACCACCGATCGACGGGCCCTGGCCTTTGCCGAGGCGGTAGTCGACCGATACGTTCACCTTGTGACGCTGGTCGAAGTCCAGCGGGCTGATGAAGTTTGGCGGGGTTTCGTCCACCCATGTGATCGTGCTGGTGGTGTTGTTACTGGAACCCGTGCCATCGGCGAAGGCGAGCGTATAGTTGATGCGAGCCGATGTGTTGCCCGTCCGGCGGAGGTCGAAGTCGAATTCGACACCCTTCACCGTACCGAAGTCTACGTTTTCGTAGCTCGTGTACACGCTCGGCGAGGCGCCACGGATCTCCCGCTGCTGGATCAGGTTCTCGATCTGATGGAAGAAGCCCGAGATCGTGAAGGCCGACCGTTCGCCAAGACGCTGACGGAAGCCGAGTTCGTACTTCGTCGTCTTTTCAGGCTGCAGACCGGTGTTGTCGATACCGCCGGTCCCGGCGAGCGCGTCGAGCGTCGCCAGCGTGTTGGAGGACGGGCGCTGCGACACGACACCGTAGCTGGCGAAGAACAGCGCCTGGTCGGTGATCGGGAAGCTGACGCCGATACGCGGCATGAGGGTGAAGACCGGATCGTAGTCCTTGAACATGTCCTCCGAAATCTGCGCACCCGTCGAGCGAACGTTGCCATTCAGGAGGATGTCGCCGGCGTTGATACCCTGGCCCTGTGCGTCGAAGAAGTTGCCTTCCAGGTCGCGATAGCCAATGACGTCGTCACCGCTATAGAACACCGAGTAGTCGCTTCCGATCGTGCCAGGGAGCGTCGCGCCGGCGCCACAACTCACGCCATTCACCGTGGCACCCAGATCGCCAGCGCGGCAGATCGGACGACGGGAGAAGCGGTCCTTAAGGACGCGGGTATTGTTATCGAACACGTCGGCACGAACGCCCAGGTTCAACACGATATCGTTGAACTCGATCTTGTCCTGGATGTAGCCACCGTAGTAGATCGGCTCGTAAGGCGCGATGTTGTACGATGACAGGGGCTTGTTGACGTCCTGGTCGAGGAAGGCCCCGAAGTTTTCGGAGTCGATTTCATTCTGCCCGCGGAGGTCGTACCCAAAGCCGCCAGCAATGTCATCCAGTACGAAGAAGGGAATTTCATCGTAGCTGGAATAGCCCTGGGGATTCAGGTTCGGATCGCCAGCAACCTGCTCCGCATTGCCGTCATTGACGTAGCGGGCGAGCGTGCGGGCCGTGATGCCCCAGGCGCGGTTGGTCCGTTTTTCGAACTCACCACCGAACTCGATCTGGTGCAGACCGACCTGGGTGGTCGCGGAAGCCGTGAAGCGAATCTGCTCGTTGCGGGATTTCGAGTAGCCGTTGAAGCGGCCCCCGACCGGCGAAACGAGTGCGCTTACCGTACGACCCGAGATGTTTGCGCCGTCGTTGAAGGCGTTGCTATACCGCGGGACCTGGACCGTGAACTCGGTGTCGTCGGACGGATCGTCCGGCGTACCGTGCTGATCGATGCGGGTCTCTGCCACGAACGATGGATTCTTGTAGCCGGCGAGGGTGGAGTAGATCGGGTTGTCGATGTTGCCGTACTCGAGCAAGTCGGCGAAGTCGTTGCCGATGCGCGGGTCGTAGTTCTCGACATGACGGTCGCTGTAGTCCGCCTGCAACTGGAAGAACGTCTTGTCCCCGATGTACTGCGTCCAGGAACCGAAGACCTGATAGTCCGAACGATCCGTCCGCTGCGCCATTTCCGGCGCGAACAGGGCGTCAAGTTCCCGGTTGATCCCATCGAACTGGCCGACATTGACGCGACCGCCCACACGGAGGCGAGCGTTCTCGAGGATATTCCAGGTCAGGTTACCGGTACCCGAAAGATTCTGGGCGGAAGCACCAATTTTATCCTTCTCGAGATCGAAGTCGGCGGCGGTCAGTTGTTCGGCGCGCTCGACCGGCGTAAAGCTGATCGTCGAGCCTTCGACACCGGCAGGGACGGCAATCGTGGTCCCATCGCTGAAAGAGAGCGAGCCGTTGGAGACCAACGGCGCGCCGGCATCGTCAACCAGCAGCGTGGCGCCACTCGTCAGGGACGCCGGGATCGGCATCACGACGGCGCTGCCACTGGCATCGCGGCCACGGAACCCCTGCGGGGCGCCCTGCAGATTTTGAAGCGTCGCTTCGTTCAACCGCAATGCCCCGAAATAGCGCGGGTCGCTGTCGGCTTCGTCCGAATACTCACCGGAGAGGAAGAAGCTGAGCTTGTTCTTGATCAGCGGGCCGCCAACGGTGCCGGATACCAGGTTGTAGCCGAAGGCATCGAGCGACTGCGAGGTGATCGCCTCCAGCGAGCCGAACAACTGGTTGGAGCCCGACTTCGTGGTGATGTTGATAACGCCGGACATCACGTCGCCGTAGCGCGCGTTGATGTTACCGATCAACATCTCCTGCTGCTGGATGGCCGACTGGGGAAGCCCCGTCGAGCCCTGGACCTTCACGCCGTCGATGTAGAAGGTGACCTCACCGCTACGACCGCCGCGGATGAACAGCTCGTCCGAACCGTCTTTCGCGACGACGCCGGCCTGGATCTTGGCCAGTTCCTCGGGGCCACGAACCGGCAGCTGCTGGATTTCGTCGGCCGAAACGATCTTCGGCACACCCACCGCGTCCTTCTGAATCAGCGGACGCTCGTACTCAACGACGATTTCGTCGAGCTCGACGCCCGGCGCCATCTCGAAGTTGAGTTCGCGCGTATAGCCGGCGTTGACGTCCACACCCTGCACGGTCTGCGTGGGGTAGCCGACGAACGAGACCTGGATGTCGTACGTGCCGACCGGCACACCGACGATGGTATAATATCCGTCGACGTCTGTCGCCACACCGAGGTTAATATCCAGGATGACGACACTGGCGCCCGGCAACCCTTCGCCCGACCCGGTATCCAGTACCCGGCCGGTCAGCTTACCCGTGGTCTGTGCAAACGCGAGCACAGGCACCATAAGCATGAAGAGAAGAAGAAGCGCACACTTTTTTCGTAGCATGTTCTCCACCATATGTTTTACTGTGGTTCAAGGATGTTCTGTGTCCCCATAGCGTGTCGCGCCGATCTGCATTGCACCGAGATGGACCCGATACGAATACAAAAAGACATAAACTTCGAATAAGCCGATACGAATCGACTCGTTCGTTCGTTTATGTACTTTAGACAAGGTGTGTGACCCCATCAGAGGGCAGCGACGTTGGCTCCAAGACAAAGGCGCGGTGACCCGCGCGGCATGTGTTTTCCGATTACTCTAAACGCGTGGCAACCTCCCGATGCTGCCTGACGGCCCATACCCGATCGCCGCTCGGGGCAGGTCCGGATGGATAGACCTCGGTCTCTCGTAATCCATCCGGAAGAGCGGCGCCGAGGCGCCAGACAGCGTAATTCTGGAGATTCTCCTTGGTGGCTAGTCGTTTTTAACAGCCCTATAATATTATGCCCCTCCTGTATTTACAATACGTGGATAAAAAACGGCCTTAGCTTCTAAGGTGTCTTTACCTACGATCTGGGCCGTTAAAACCCCTACGTTTCAAAGAAAAGCTCTTCCGAGCCGTTTCCACCTGGCGGAACACCACGACGATAGGTAGGCATTTTAACTCAACATTCATGTGATAGCCGGCCTGAACTGACGAAAAACGGGGTCGGACGGCGTTCTGGCGGATTCGGGCTGGCGTGGCGGAAGGGTGGGGGAGTGGGCGCTACACGCCGTTCGCAAATCCCCGTGGGTGGGCCCGATGCCAGTCCCATGCGCTCTGGATGATGGGGCGAAGCTCGTTGAATGCCGGCGCCCAGCCGAGGTCGCGCCGGATGCGGTCGCTGCTGGCAATCAGGCAGGCGGGATCTCCGGGCCGGCGCGGGCCGCGCACTTCCGGTATCGGGTGGCCCGTCACCAGCCGCGCCGTGTCGATGACTTCGCGCACGCTGAAGCCTTTCCCATTGCCGAGGTTATACGTCCGGCTCTCATTTTCCAGCGCCCCGAGCGCCAGCACGTGTGCCCGCGCCAGATCCACTACGTGGATATAGTCCCGAACGCAGGTGCCGTCCGCCGTGGCGTAATCGTCCCCATACACCACGATCGCCTCGCGCTGCCCGAGCGCCACCTGGAGTACGAGCGGAATCAGGTGGGATTCCGGCTCATGGTGCTCCCCGAGATCGGGCGAAATCGCTCCACACGCATTAAAATAGCGAAGCACCGCGTAGCGCATGCCGGCGCAGGTCTCCATCCAACGTAAGGCGCGTTCCAGGTACCATTTGGACTCGCCGTACGGGCTGCCCGGCGCGATGGGGGTGTCTTCATCGATCGGAATACGTTCCGGAACCCCGAACAGATTGGCGGTGGAAGAGAGAATGAAACGCCGCACACCGTGCGCCGCGGCGGATTCCATCAGGTTGAGGCCGGCCGTCACGTTGTCGCGCAGGTACAGGATCGGGTGCTGCATCGAATGGCCGACGAGGGAGTAGGCGGCGAAATGCATCACGGCGTCCGGACGGAATCCTACCATCGCGTCGTCGATCGCGGCGCGGTCCATCAGGTCGGCCACGATCACCTCCGCACCAGCGCCCACCGCCTCGCGATGCCCCTGGCTCAGATTGTCGAACACCAGTACCTGGTGCCCCATCTCCAGCAAGTGGGCGACGGTCGCGCTGCCGATGTAACCGGCGCCGCCTGATACGAAGACGTTCATGGGAAAAAACGGATGAGGGTTAATTGGAAAGGTCCGCAAAGTAGGGATTTCCAGCCTCATCGCCCCGCGACGGGCTTGATTAGCGAGTAGCGATTCGTGATTAATGCGAATCAGGAGTTGAACTATGTCAAACCCCCCATTCTTCGTCTTCCCCAATCGAGTTGGGAGCCTGCCCCCGGCTTTGACCGGGGGACGACGACCCTGGAGCGTGGGGCGGAAGCCAGTATGCGCCGTGTTTCAACTCCTGATTCGCATGATTCGCGAATAGCGATGAGGTGTTTTAACGGCGCAGGGCGTTCTTGCACGACGGTTCGCGAGGCGCGGCATGACATGAACCCCGGACTCGCACAAAACAAAAAGAGGGAACGCGCCCGACCCACATCGGCGCGTTCCCTCAAGGGGGGATTCAGGGGGGTATTCCCGGGGAGAAGACCTCGCCCGACCCACTAAGGCGAGGCCCCCTCCCTGATGGGAAAAGGGCTCCAAGCATAAGGAGAAGGGACCGCACCCGACCCACTAAGGTACGGCCCCCTCTCCCGACCAGGGATAAACTCCATCCCCAGTTCCTGGAATACAGCCGATACATCAGCTGAAGAGTCGATGGGTAGATGCGCCGAATCCGGCTGTAGCGCGAATAGCCGGCGATGTACCCGAGCGTAAAAACAAGGCGGCCCGAGAGCCTTTTTTTTGTCTGTTAGCGCTGATTACGAAGTCCATGCCAATTGGCCCGGGCCGTAAGGCATGCGCAGTATAGCGCCGGCCAATTCGCACTGACAAGGGGGAAAAAACCCAATCAAGGCCCATTATCCGCTTTTTATTCCCGCCTGGTATTCATACCTGCTCCATACTTCACTCCATGCTGCGCACACGCTGTATGATAATGCCACACAAGATGCTACGGTCCTCCAGTAATGCCGCAACTGCGGTTCGGCTCAGCCGGCATCGATCACGCTAAACGTCACGCTCCGATCCAGAAACGGCTCCCCAGGCCGACCAACCGTCACCCCGGCGCCCGATTCGACGCGTAGCACCTCAGCCGGAACCCCGCGGCTGATAAGCGCGTCGCGCACTATCGCGGCGCGAGCGTCGCGCAGCCGGCGGTTGACGGCCGGGTCGCCCTCGCGACTGGCATGGCCGGTTACGACCGCCGTGCGCGCTGTGCCGGCGAGCCGGCTTCCCTCCGTCAGCTCGATGATCAAGCCGGCGACATCCATGAGGGCGGCCTCCTGCCCCTCACGCATGGCGGCGCTCCCGCTCTGGAAAAACAGGATCGACTGTCCGATGCGCTCGATGAGCTCCTCGATGGGTACACCGCTGATCGGCCGCAGGGACGTATCGATGTATCCGCCTACGCCGGGTGCGGCCAGCGCGCGCTCCCGAGCGCGCCGCATCCAGTCGGCCGACGCCGTACCTGTAGCTACGAGCGTATCGCCGGAGAAATGAAGCTCGACGGTTGGTGGGACCTCCCAATGGGCCTCGATGCGCCGGAGCAGTACGGTCGTTTCGAGGGCGAGGTACGGCTGCCACAGGAAGGTGATGCGGTCGGCATCAGGTCCCTCTGCCGGTGGGACTAGGGCGAAGGGATCGCGTAAACCTCGCACATACCAATCACCGTCGCCACGCCCGGCGTCTACTACGATGATCCCCGGTTCGCCCCGCAGACGGTCCACGTACCCCTGAAACCGCTGGTACTCCATGGCGACCATCGCCAGCCAGATGGCGCTGCCCAGGAAAAACACGCCGAGGCCGAGCCAGACCCAGCGTCCGCTCGAGGCTACAGGCCGCGTCTCCATGTGCAGGCCGGCGTTCAGCAGGGGCCGCAGGTGCTCAAAGGCGGCCATGTCCCCGGAAAAGTCCTGGAACTCCTGGCCATGCTGCAGATGGATGACCTCGATCAGGTCCCGCAGCCGTTCGCTCAGTTCGCGTGTCAGGACGCCCCGCACGACGGCCGCGAGGACGGCCCGGGGGCCGGGCTCGATGAGCAACGTGAGGTCACCGATCTCCACCCGGTTCAGATTCTGCTCCCGCGTCGCCCCGAAGGACTCGCGCATGAAATCCTGCACGGCGCTCATCATCCCCGAAATCACATCCGGATCCAGTTCGGCTGCACGCTCGGAGGTGACGTGTTGGATGGGTAGCCCGCTGCTTCGCTCGATCAGAAAGAGGTGCTCTACCCGATAGGCGAGCGTGTGGCTGATGACGACTTCGGAGAACGGCCGGCCCGTGCGCGCCGCTTCCAGCCGCCACTGCAGGCTTCGCACCGAGAGGCTATGCTCCAGCGTGCGATTGATCGTCTCCACCATTCCCCGCAGCGCCTCCGCGATGCTGCGCCGGATAGCGGGGCCGATGATCGGGAAAAGGGCGTCGACGAACGGTTTGGGGTTTCGGCGGATCGAGTAATGAATCGTTTTTTCGATCGTCGGCCCGAGCGCATTAGCGAGCAGGCGGGAATCCTCGCCGTGGAGCGCGATGGCCTCGGGCAACGTCCGGCTCATGGCGGGGATTTGCCCCTCCTCTTCCATGGCCGCTACCCGATCGACGCGGCGCTCGAGGCGGTCGACCTGTTCGGCTTCTTCGCCAATCAGAAGCCGGCGCAACTCCTGCATCTCGGCCGCGTGGGCCGGCGCGTCGTCGCTCGCGCGTCGCCCGGGGGGCGACGGCGGTGAGGGCTCGTTCATAGGATCGATGGGATAAGACCCGAATCAGGCGCCGGCGCCGTTTAATTGGTCGGCCAGCTGGTTCATGAACGTGGCGAGTTGCCGGCGGTCGATTTTATCCGAATCGAGGCGCGTGTGGGAGGTCTGCAACTGCAGGGATAGGGCTTCGACCTGGGTGTGTAAAGCGGCCGTCAACGCATCCGCGCGGGCGGCGAGCGTGGTGCGGTAGTCCTGCTCCAAGGCCTGGAGGCGCTCGGTAAACGCCTTTTCGGCCGCATCCATGCGTTCGCCGAGGCTGGCGATATCCGCCTGGCGGTCGGCATCGTGGCCGGCGTTTGTCTGGCGATCGTTCGCGAGATGCTCCTCTATACGCGCCATCATGGCGTTCAGCACCTGATCTACGGAACCGAACCGGTCTGCCATTTCTTCGCGGAGCGCGCCGACCTGGCCGGCGAAAGACGCCTCCATCTGCCGCAGCCGCGCCTCGTAGGCACGGATCTGCTCGCCAAAAAGGATGCTGCGGACTTTATCGAGTTCGCCCCCCATCCCATCCTCGGAAACCCGGAGTGCGACGGCGGGGAGCTGTTCCTGTTCGCCTGCTTTCGATTTTATTGCCATGGAAATAGGTGACGGGTGGATAGGTGATCAGTAGATAGTTCTGAGGCGATGCCTGAAAGGAGGCGGAATGAGTCGATGTGGATCGATGCCGGCAAATAATAACGCATCGTCACGGATGCGTGCCAGTATTTTGGACGCCGCGATGCGAATTCGCACCTCTAATACTTCGGACCGTTTACCAAGGACAGTGCTACAACGAACGAATCAGGCCTTCCTCGAATCGAGGAGGGGCCTGATCCACAGGAATGGCTCGGAATAGCAAAAACTGTCCACAGTATTAACCTCGTCCAACCGATCCTCCTCCAATTGACTTCATTCGTTACGCCGGAGCCGCTCTGCGTGGTGGATTTCTGGAACGAATTGTTCCTGTTTGTGTCGCAGAATGCTACACCTCACCTGGGGGCCCTTGCCTTCAGGGCCCCATCCACCCGAATTCACACAGGTCCTGTGAATCCAGCAGAACCGCCGGCCGCTGAACCGAGCCGGAAGATCAAACGCAAAGTGTGCATGCTCGGCACGTTCGCCGTCGGAAAAACGAGCCTCATCCGCCGCTACGTCCGAGGCGTGTTCGACGAGAAGTACTTGACGACGATGGGCGCGAAGGTCGACAAAAAAAACGTACGGGTAGCGGATGTTGGGGTCGATCTTTTGTTGTGGGATTTGAACGGAGAAGACCGATTCCAGGCGCTTTCGATGGAATACGCGCGTGGCGCCGCCGGCTACCTGCTGGTGATCGACCGGACGCGTCCGGCCACCCTCGAGGCGGCCCACGCGTTGCAGCAAAAGGTCCTGCATGCCGTGGGTCCCCTGCCGTTTATCGTCCTGGTCAACAAGTCCGACCTGCCCGGTCACTGGGATCGGCAGCCGGGCGACCTCGACGCGCTGCGTGCCGGCGGGTGGGTGTTCGTCGAAACCAGCGCAAGAACGGGCACAGGTGTTGACGAAGCTTTTATGAGTCTCGCGAGCCGGCTGATCGATTGACGTCGCTCCCGCCGCTTCTCACCTTACGAACGCCTGTAGCGAACTCATGGTATGAGCGCCGTCCTCTCCCGCCTGCTCTCCGACCTCTCGATCGCCGTCCTGGAATCCACCGGTGGCCGCTCCTTTGCACTGGTAAGCGACATCCCGGCGTGGCTGGACGCCCTGTGGCCCACGGCACGGAGCCACGGCGAGGCCCTGGAGCCCGGTGAGACGTTCCTGTTTCTGGACGACTTCATCGATCGGGCGATCGCGCACTGGGAAGCGGGGCGCGAGGAGCCGCTTGTTTCGGGTTTGTGGACTGAGACCCGCGCGGATGGCGCCGAAATCCTGCTCGAAGCGACGGCGCGCTGTATCGAAGGCCGGCCTCTCCTCCTGATCCACATCCCCCCTGAACAGCAGACACGCGGCATCTTCCAGCAGGCCCGCGAGCAACGGCTCGCCTACGAACACCTGCTCGACGAGATCAACAAACGGGAGATCCTGCTCCATTGTATCGTGCACGACCTCTCGAACCCGCTCGCCGGTATCCGCGGCAGCCTGAAGTTGATGGAGCAGGAGTCGATGGTCTCGCCGGACGGCGACGAGCTGCTCCGGATCAGCCTCAGCCAGACCGAAAAAATGCAGCGATCGATCCGTGGCATCCTCGAAGCTTTCTCCGTGGATGCTCGCCCGCTGATGCCTTCCATCGTGGCGGCGGACGTCGCGCCGGACATTCTACTCTGCGCGCACCAGGTCGCGGCGTCGATGGCCGCAACGGCCGCGCTGCGGGGTGTGGCGATTCAGGTGGAGGCCGCGACCTCTGCTGGAGACACCTGGCGGGTGGCCGGCGAGGCCGAGCGACTCGAACGGGTGTTTTTTAACCTGGTTGCCAACGCGCTGCGCTACGCCACCGAAGGAGAAACCATCACGCTGCGTCTGATCGCGGAGGATGCGTATATTCACGCGTCCGTCGAGGACCAGGGGCCGGGCGTGTCGGATGCGATGGCCAGCGCCCTGTTCACCCGCTTCGCCCGCGGCGACGACCGCCCCGGACAGGCCGGGCTCGGGCTGTACTTTTGCCGGATCACGGTCGAACAATGGGGCGGCCAGATCGGCTACCGGCCGGCCGCCGGCGGAGGCGCCTGCTTCTGGTTCCGCGTGCCGAGGCCGGCACAGGGTTTAACGTTAAACGTTAAACGGTAGGATTTCCAACCTTATCACGTATGGCGCTTCGCATCTTTATCGTCGAGGACGATCCCGACTACGCCTCCCTGCTCCGTTTCCAGCTGAAGAAGCTCGACACGCTCATCGAGGTATTCGAAACCGGCGAGGCGGCCCTAGCCGCACTGGATCCCGCGCCCGACCTGATCTATCTGGATCTCGTGATGCCTGGCCAGGGCGGCCTGGAGACCTTGCGTCAGATCCACGCCATGCATCGGCAGCTGCCGATCGTCGTTGTTTCGTCCCAGACCTCCCTCGGCGTGGCCCTCGAAGCGCTTCGGCTCGGGGCGTACGACTACGTCACGAAGGGCGTGGACGACACGGTCAAGATCGAAACCATCGCCCGGCAGATCGCCGACAAAACCGCTTTATCGGCGGAGGTCGAGGCCCTGCGCGATCTATTACCCACGCCGCAGGGCATTCCTGGCCTCATCGGCGAAAGCGCGGCGATGGGGCGGGTGCTGCGCATCCTGCGCAAGACGCTCAAGGGCAACCTTGCGGTGGCGATCGTGGGCGAAAGTGGAACGGGCAAGGAGCTGGCGGCCCAGGCCATCCATTACAACTCGCCCCGCCGGCGCGAGCCTTTTGTCATCGTCAACTGCGCCGCCATCCCGAACGAACTCATGGAAAGCGAGTTCTTCGGCCATGAAAAAGGGTCGTTTACCGGCGCCTATACGCGTAAGATGGGCAAATTCGAGCAGGCGAACCGGGGCACGATCTTCCTGGACGAAATCGGCGAACTCAACCTGAGCCTGCAGGCCAAGCTTCTCCGGGTATTGCAGAACCAGGAAGTGCAGCGGGTCGGCGGCAACGAAACGATTCGGGTGGATGTGCGCGTGATCTGTGCGACAAACCGGGATATCGTCGAGATGACGCAGCACGGGGCGTTCCGCGAGGATCTCTACTATCGTCTGTTCCAGTTCCCCGTCCACCTGCCCCCGCTACGCGAGCGCGACCAGGATGCCTTGCTGCTGGCGGAGCACTTCCGGAAGGCGTTTCTCACGGCGCACAAAGACGTGGAGCCCCGTGAATTCTCCTCCGCGACCCGCCGGGTCATCCTGGCGAACGACTGGCCCGGCAACGTGCGCCAGCTCAAAAATGCGGTCGAACGCGCGTTGCTGGTGTCGGATACGCCGGCGATCGAGCCGCTGGACCTCATGCTCGAAGCGCTCCCCCCGCCCCGCCGCCCGATGGCCGCGAAGGCCCTCGCGCCGTCTTCAGCGCCGATTCCAACACGCGCCGGCTCGCCGTCGGAACGGCTCTACGAAGCCCGAAACGCCGATGCGATCCTTCCCCTGGAAGATCTCAAGCGGCTCGCGATCGAACACGCCTACAAGGTGTGTAAAGGCAACATCGACCAGACCTCGATCCGTCTGGGCGTCACCCGGTCCACCATCTACCGGCTGATGGAGAAATACAAGATGGAAGGCCACGAGATCGTTCCGTAACGCGAACCAGGGGCTCGGGGCGAATCCGGGCTCAGGAACGACGGGTGTCGGACGTGAGATGCCAGGCCGCCTCGTCGGACTCCGAACCGGGTTCAGATTCGAGCTTCGGCGCAGGGTACGGGGCGTGTAGCCAGTCGACAGGCAGGGATGAAGATAGGCTTTGAATGCGCGCGGCGTCCGCGAACGCCCCTCGGGTAAACCAGCCGATCAGGAAGCCCAGAAAGGCCGACACGAGTAAAAAAAGGAGCAGTTGCGCCGTGAGGTAGATCATGATGTCTCGCGCGTTTTGCCGACCCGGCATGGTGCAGATTCGAGTATATCATCCTACTCACAAGGCATATGCCACTTGGACCCGGGTGCTGGATTCCAGCCGGCAACGCCGCTCGGTGTCGCATTGTGCAAAACGAACGTGCCGCAATCGGACAGCACTTCGCTATCCGATTGCGACACGCCGAGATGCGGAATGTATCGACGGCTCTATACAATCAACGCTAGAGCAGGCCAAAGCCGGAAGAGACATTTCGCAGATCAAGGCACGCGACAAGTCGCGAATGAGGCGTACCCAGGTACGCCGCAATGAGCGGCGAGGAGCGCAACGCCGAGATGCGGAATGTATCGACGGCTCTATACAATCAACGCTAGAGCAGGCCAAAGCCGGAAGAGACATTTCGCAGATCAAGGCGCGCGACAAGTCGCGAATGAGGCGTACCCAGGTACGCCGCAATGAGCGGCGAGGAGCGCAACACCGAGATGCGGAATGTATCGACGGCTTACAGGAGCGAGAAGGAGACGCCCGTCGACAGCACCTGCTTCAGCTGCGCCTTGTCGCTGATGTCGAGGTCGTAGAACGTAACGAACTCGAAGTTGACCGACAGCCAGCTATTCACCTTCATCGACACCAGGTTCTCCCAGCGGATGTCTGGCTGATCGAGTTGCGTAAAGCCGAAGAAGAAGCCCAGCGACGACTTCAGGACCACGTTTTTCACGAGCTCGCGATCGAGCTGGGAATACAGGTCGAAGCCGCCTTCCAGGCGCAAGGTCTCATCGATATCGTTGCCATACGCCTCACGCAGCTCCTCGATCGACACGATGGTCTCCTTGGCCGCGAGGCCGAAACGCTGCGAGAACCAGGGGACCGGCTGGTAGGCAAGACCGATGGTTTGTGTGGATGTCGCCGGCGAGAGGAAGGCCGAGACCCGCGTCTGGGGGCTGGTGCCATAATCAAACCCTTCCGCGAACTGGCTACGGAACGAGAAGGCGAGGATCGGATTGAGCGTCTTCCAGATGCGCTCGCCCTGGTACTGGGCGGAGCTTTCGAGGTGGATCAGGTCATCCGCCTTGCGTACATCCAGCGTATCCTGCTTCAGGAGACCAAAAGCAAAACGCAGCTTCCGCTTGCGCAGCCAGTGCTCCGTGTGCTTCATCTGTTCGCCGAGGATGCCGGTCGTAAAGGCGAGCGAGTTGATGCCGCCTTCGCTCCAGTTGCTGTAGGAGGCCTGGCTGCCGGCGAGGCTGGCGATGAGGCTATTCCGCCAGCCGGTGGTATCGACGACGGCATCCTGGGCGCGGGCGGAAGACGCAAAGGAAACAAGGGCAACGGCGAGGAGCGTCAGACCGCGAAAGATCGCACGGCCGGCACGCCCGGTAGTAGCAGTGTTCATGGCGTTAAGATTCCCAGAGGGGAGGATATTGATGGAATGATGGCGTTGGATACAGGCGTGGATCTGCGGGCCTGAAACGTACGGATCGGCCATTAGGAGCCATGCTTCGCGCTTTTTTCATGCGGGGCGTTTTTCCAGCAGACGGAGGGGTATGTACTCTTTGTTTTCCACACGCCGGCGAAGGATCCATGACGGTGTTGACGCTTTCTAAGGGGACCCCCTTCATATCCTCCCCATTGCCATGCACACGCCGGCCCCGACAGCTACCGCCCCCGATGCGACCGAGTGGACACTTCCCGTCGAAGGCATGGAGTGCGCCTCGTGTGCGGTGCGGATCGAAAAACAGCTTCGAAAGCGAACCGGGGTACTCGGGGCCTCGGTCAACCTGGCCAGCAACGAGGCGCGTATTTCGACCGCCGGCGGATCGGTTCACCTCAACGACCTGGTGGACACCATCGAGCGCACCGGTTTCCATGTCCCAAACCTCACTTTCGAGGCGCCACTGCGCCCGGATGCGTCTCCCGATGAAACGGCGCTCGAGGCGGTGTTCGAGCGTACAAACGGCGTCCTGACGGCGCGGATTGAGAATGACGGCATCGTGGTGCGATACGTGCCGGGGGTCGTCGAGCCGGCGGTGATTCAGGAACTGCTCGTCCTTCGCGGCTACATAGCGTCCGGCGCGCCGGCGGTGTCCGAGGTAGCATCGTTCGATCCACACGCGCTTGCGTTCCATAGTCTCTTCCGCCGTTTCCTGCTCGCGGCCGTCTGCACGCTTCCGGTGGCGATCCTCTCAATGGCGCATGGCGCGCTCGACTTCCCGGGCGTGCACGTAGTCCTCCTGGTCCTGACGACCCCGGTGGTGGTCATCGCCGGCGGCCCGTTCTTCCAGAGCGCGTGGCGGTTGCTCCGTCACGGCGGGGCGGACATGAATACCCTGGTGGCCCTCGGCGTCGGCTCGGCGTATGGCTACAGCATGGCCGCGACGCTGGCTCCGGGTTGGTTCGAGGCCGCTTTTGGCCGCGCGCCGGACGTCTACTTCGAGGCGGCCGCCGTCATCGTCACGCTTATCCTCTTGGGCCGGCTGCTGGAGGCTCGGGCGAAACAGCGGACGAGCGAGGCGATCGAAAAACTCATCGATCTTCAGCCGGCGATTGCGCGGGCGCTGGTGGATGGGCGCGAAGTGGAGCTTCCCGTCGCCCAGGTAGCGGTGGGGCAGCGCCTCGTCGTGCGGCCCGGCGAGCGCATCGCGCTGGACGGCGTGATCGTCGAGGGCCAGTCCGCCGTGGATGAGAGCATGATCACGGGCGAGCCGCTGCCGGTCGAAAAAGAGCCCGGCAGCGCGGTGACCGGGGGGACGCTGAATCGCACGGGTGCGTTTGTCTTCGAGGTCAAGCGAATCGGGGCGGAGACGACGCTGCAGCAGATCGTCCGCTTCGTGCGGGATGCGCAGGGACGCAAGGCCCCCATTCAGCGCCTGGCCGACGTCGTCGCCGGCGTGTTCGTCCCGATCGTCCTGGGCATCGCCGTCCTCACCTTCATTCTATGGTCGATCTTCGGGCCGGAGCCGGCCACCGCCTACGCCCTCGTCGTGTTTGTCTCCGTCCTCATCATCGCCTGCCCCTGCGCCCTCGGCCTGGCGACGCCGACAGCCATCATGGTGGCCACCGGCAAAGCCGCAGAACACGGTCTGCTGGTGAAAGGGGGCGACGCGCTCGAGGCGCTGCACCGGGTCGACACCGTAGTGCTGGACAAAACCGGCACGCTGACCCTGGGAGCGCCGGAGCTGACCGATGTCGCGCCGGCCGGCGACTGGACCGCAGAGTCGCTGCTGCGTCTCGCGGCATCGGCCGAGCAACGATCCGAACACCCGGTCGCCCATGCCATCGTGCGCGCCGCGATAACGCAGGGGTTGGCGCTGAGCGCGCCATCCGCGTTCGCGTCGGCGACCGGCCTGGGGATCGAGGCCGTAGTGGAGGGCCGTCCGCTGGTCATCGGGAACGAGGCGTTCCTGGCGAAACAGGGCGTCGGCATCGACGCCCTCGCCAGCGTGGCCGAGGTGCTGCACGAGGCGGGCAAGACACTTGTCGCGGTCGCCGTCGACGGCCGGTTCGCGGGATTTCTGGCTATCGCGGATGCACCCCGGCCCACCTCCCGCGCGGCCGTCGCGGCCATGCGCCGACTGGGGATCGAGGTGATCATGCTCACGGGCGACCATGAGCGGCCGGCGCGGGCGATTGCCCGTGAGGTAGGCATCGACCGCGTCATCGCCGGCGTCCTGCCCGACGAAAAGGCCCGGACGATAGAACGGCTGCAGGCGGAAGGGCGCGTCGTGGCCATGGTGGGCGATGGCGTCAACGATGCGCCGGCGCTGGCGCTGGCGGATGTGGGCATCGCCATTGGCGGCGGCACCGATATCGCCATCGACGCGGCCGACGTCACGCTCATGCGCAGCGACCCGGGCGCACTGGTTGCGGCGTTTGCATTATCCGCCCGTACCATGCGTACGATCAAACAAAATCTGTTCTTTGCCTTTATCTACAACATCGTCGGCATCCCCATCGCCGCCGGGGCCCTGTACCCCGTGCTGGGTTGGCTCTTGAGTCCGATGATCGCCTCCGCCGCGATGGCGCTTTCGAGCGTCTCGGTGGTGACGAACAGCCTGCGGCTAAAGCGATGGAAGCCGGCGGATACCCCTACAACTGGACATCTCCCATGAGCATCAAAAAAGAAACCCTCAAGATAAATGGAATGAGCTGCGGCGGCTGCGTGAAATCGGTCACCCGGGCGCTTACGCAGACGGAAGGCGTGACGGTCGAACGCGTGGAAATCGGCCTCGCGGAGATCACCTACGATCCGGCCCTGGTAACCCCCGAAGCGATCGCTGCAGCCATCGACGAAGCCGGGTTCGAGTTAGCGGAAGGGGTTTAAGGTTCGAGGTTCAAGGTCCAAGGGATTTGGTCCATTAAACCTTAGACTCCGAACCATAAACCCTCTACACGTCCCCAAGCCTCGGCCGTAGGATGAGCTCTTCCACGACGGTGCGGTCGCTAAGGCGGTAGACGTCCAGCAGCGCTTGAGCGATGTCTTCCGCCGGCATAAAGCGTTCTTCGGGAAGATCGACGCCTTCCCAGCTGGGCGTGAACGTGGCGCCAGGGAGCAGGGCGGTGACGCGCAGGCCGTGCGACTTCGTTTCTTCGCGCACGCTCCGCGCCAGCCCAAGCAGCCCGTGTTTGGCCGCGCAGTAGGCGGCGCCGGCGGCATAGGCGCGGATGGACGCGACGGAAGCCATGTAAAAGAGATGACCGTTGCCCCGCCGGATCATCGGCTCGAGGAACGCGCGGGTGACCAGGAAGGCACTGGTGAGGTTGACGTCGATCTGCCGGCGAAAGGCCTCGGCGGAGGTCTCGAGGATCGAGCCGGGCTCGAATACGCCGGCGTTATTGACCACCACATCCGGAGCACCCCACACCGTCTGCACGGCCCGCGCCATCGCGGCGACCTGTTCATCGACTACGACATCACAAATAAACACCTCCGCCAGGGCGCCGGCCGCGCGGCACGCCCGGGCCACGGCTTCCAGTTTTTCGGCGTTGCGGGCAACAAGTGCGAGGCGAACGCCGGGCTCGCCGGCGAAGGCGAGCGCGATGGCGGCGCCGATACCCTGGCTGGCGCCGGTGATGACGACGACCGGCATATCAGTGGCTGCCGATCAGACGCATGAACTCGGTCCGCGTCGCGTCCCGGTGAAATTCGCCGCTGACGGCGCTGGTCGTGGTAGTCGAATTCTGCTTTTCCGCCCCGCGCATCATCATGCACAGGTGCTGAGCCTCGATGACCACCGCGACACCGAGGGGCTTGATGACCTCATCGATGGCATCGCGAATCTGGAGGGTGAGGCGTTCCTGGACCTGGAGCCGGCGGGCGAACACATCCACGATACGCGGCAGCTTGCTCAAGCCCACGATCTTCCCGTTTGGGATGTAGGCGACGTGCGCCTTTCCAAAAAACGGCAGCATGTGGTGCTCGCACAGGGAATACAGTTCGATGTTCTTTACGAGGATCATCTCGCTATAATCCTCCTCGAACAACGCGGCCGACAGGATCGCATGGGGATCCATCGCATACCCCTGGGTGAGGAACTGGTACGCTTTCGCCACCCGCTCGGGCGTCTTGAGAATACCCTCTCGCTCCGTATCCTCGCCGATGAGCTCGAGAATGCCGGATACATGGTTGGCAATGGACCGCGTGACGTCCGGCGTATACCGTTCTTCACGGGTGTAGAGTGTGTCGAAGGTCGTATGCGCCGACCCATTTGAATCGTGTGATTCCGTCTTTTTCTTCTTCATTGAAGTAGGATAGATAGAGGGATCGGGGGGCGTCATTCTCCCCGATATTCGGCCACGTTGCGCTCCGTTTCGTAGAGGCGGATGGCATGCAACCGGCCCGCCGGGACCACGTCGACGAGTTGCCGCCAGATGGCCACCACTACGTTTTCGGTGGATGGCAGGATGCCCTGCATGAAATCGACATCTAGATTGAGGTTGGCGTGATCCACCTTGTCGAGCACCGTTTTTTCGATCAGCTGCTTGAGCACACCCAGGTCGATCACGTAGCCGGTTTCAGGATCCGGCTCGCCAGCGACGGTCACTTCCAGCGTATAGTTGTGGCCGTGCCAGTTCGGATTGTTACACTTCCCATAGGTACGACGATTCCACTCGTCGGTCCGCTCCGGGTTGTGCAGGCGATGGGCCGCGTTAAAATGGACGACGCGGGTCACGTAAACGGTAGGCATGATCACTCCGGACGATTGGGTAGCTCGGTGGCGGTTTTCAGCGTCGGACGTACTACGCCATACTACACAGTGCGCGAGCGGTGGTGACCAGCAACAGGGCCGCCTATTTCCTGCACGCGAGCCCGATGCTAACACGCGAGCGTTGAAATCGGTCCCGTTTGCGGTGACCGTCGGAAAGCAGGCATTCTGCCGGCCGCTGAAACGGAGTATCGGCAATCGAGTATCTCAGCTTCACCGATCCGCCGATCGCCTTTTTCCAGCCATCGTGTTGACCGTCCATGCCTGATAAAACACTCTTTCAGAAAATCGCCGACCGTGAGATCCCCGCCGAACTCGTCTATGAAGATGCGCAGAGTTTCGCGATTCGGGACATCCACCCGCAGGCGCCGACGCACCTCTTGATCGTGCCGAGAAAGCCGATTCCGAGTCTGGATGATCTGGAGGAGGGGGACGAAACGCTTGTGGGGCATCTATTTACGGTGGCCCGCCTCCTGGCGGCGCGTGAGGGTCTCACGCACGGGTATCGAACCGTGTTTAATTGCGGGCCGGCCGCCGGCCAGACGGTGCCCCATCTCCATCTCCATCTTCTGGGCGGGCGCACGCTCACCTGGCCCCCGGGATGACGCGGCATGCCAACACCTCCTCCCGCATCGGGAGCCCTCTTTCCCTGCCGCTCGCTCTGACACTGGCGGTGCTGGCGGCCTGGATCGCCTTTCTGCCGCGTCTCTCTCTGTCGCAGGCGCCCGGCGCCGCGACGATCGGGTATGAGCGCGAGATCAACCGATACCGCTGGACGGCGCACCTGGACGTGGACGAGCGCGCCGGCGCCTGGCAGGTGCAGGCCGTCAATCGGTTTGCGTCGGACGCCTATGTGTTGTTCGACAACCGATTGAGCTTCCGGGACGAGGACCGGTTTCGGTGGGCGCTCACGCGGCCGGCAAAAGGCAAGGTGGCGGCGGGATTCCGCGGATCGACCGCCTGGTTCAGCCAGAGTCGTGTCCTCCAGCAATCGATAGCCGGCGTGTTACCCATCACCCCCTCCCGGTGGATGCTCCTCGAGCCGGCGCTGGGCGTCACGCTCGACCAGCGGCCCGGGGCGATCAACAGCGAGGGGTTTTCGCCGTTGCGGCGGGACGCCGGCCCGATGTTCGGAGGGCGCATCCAGCTGACGCCCGGCGAAATCGACGGCTACCGCATCCGGCTGGCGAGCGAGGCCAACCTCCAGCTCATCACGCCCCGACGCGGCCGGCTCCTACAGGTCGATGGAGCCGTAGAGCGTCTGTTCGACCAGACGCGGTTCGCTACCCGCCTCACCTACAGCAACGTCCGCCGCGACGCCTATCAGGCCGTCTCCTTCCTTAACCGCGACGCCATCACCGCTGCCGCTCCCGAAACGGTGGAGGCCACAACCAGCGATACGCTCGCGGCAGGCTTCGACCTCTCCACCCCCATCGCCCGGGGCCTCACCCTCGCCGGCCGGTTCGACCTCGGGGCCAACAACCGGATCGTCCGTACCTTCCACGCCCCCGACGACGCCCTCTTTTTTGACACCGACTTTCACCGCCGATCGATCGATGTCGAAGCCGGGTTACGGTATACCTCACAACCCGTGCAGTCCTCGCTCACCTTCAGCATCGGCGCTGAAACCGAGGCCCGCACGCTGGCCAACCGCGACGCGTTGCCGCCGGCGCAGGCCGCGCAAAAAGGAGCGTTGCTGGAACAGGCGGACTATGACCGAAACTTCTACACGCTCCAGCTTCGCACCCAGGCCTCCCTCACGTCTCGCCTCACCGTGCTGACGGAAGGTACGGCCACCATCCTGCGGCACGATACACCGGTCCTCAATCAGGACGACCGCGACGAGGTCTTTTTTAACGGCCAGGTCGGCCTCCAGTACCAGATCAACCCCGCTCTGATCGCGGATATCCGCCTGCTCAGTTCCTATTACCACACCGTGTATCTCAAGGCTCAGCGTTCGGCCGAGAACAGTGTGCAGCGATCCCTACGGCTGCGGCCCAATCTAACCTGGACTCCCACGCCGTCCACCCGCGCCCAGATCGGCTCCGAGGTGCGGGCGACGTATACGGTGGACGATTACGTGCTGGAGGGCCGGCGGCCCCAGGACCAATCCGCCCGCGAATTGCGCTATGACGGCACACTCGAGCAGGACATCGGTTCGGGGATGCGGGTGCTGGCGGAGGGGACCCTCAGCGACCTTCGCCTCGGCCGTTTTTTCCAGGATCGTTTTGCCGAGATTCCATTCGACACCCTGCGAACGTACGGCGGCCGGCTCCAGCTTCAGGCCGGCCGGCGTGTGGTAGCCCGCGCCGGCGTCCGATTTTTTATCCGGACCGATTATGACCGGGCGACGACGGTGCGGTATCGCCGGGTGGACGACGCCGGTGCGTTGTTGCTGGATGAGGGTGGAGCCGCGGTCCGCACCACTGTCACCCGGCCCGGCCGGCGTTGGATCGAGCAGATCGGCCCGACCGGCGCCATTGATTACCGCATGCTCGGGGGTGGCAGCCTGCGCTTTGAGGGCTGGCTCAACCTCCAACGCATCCGTTACCGGCTCTATGGGGATCTCCCTGAAGAATCCGCCGCCCACATCCGCGCCGAGGCGCGCCGGGGCAGCCGGCGCTATATTCCCAACCTGGCCGTGACGGTGGTCTGGCCGTTGTAAGGCTTAAGAAGATTAGCGATTAGCGATTAGCGATTAGCGATTAGCGATTAGCGATTAGCGAATAAACCCATTAAACCTTAAACCCTCTTGAAATCCCTCGGCGTCACAGGCGGTATCGGCAGCGGCAAGACGACGGTGTGTCGGATGCTGGAAGGGATGGGGGCGGAGGTGTTTTACGCAGACGCGGAGGCTCGGCGGTTGATGAACGACGATGCGGAGTTGCGGAAAGAGCTGGTAGCGGCGTTTGGGGAGCGGGTGTACGACGCCGCGGGACGGCTCGACCGGGCGTATCTCGCTCGGGAAGTCTTTGGCGACTCCGAGCGGCTGGCGCGACTCAACGGGCTGGTTCATCCGCGGGTGCGACGGGCGCTGCAGGAACGCAAGGCCGGCGCCGCACATCGCGGGGCACCGCTACTGGTCTACGAGGCGGCACTGATCTACGAGACGGGAGGTGAACGGTATGTCGACGCCGTGGCGGTGGTGCAGGCGCCTGTCGCCCTTCGAATCGAGCGCGTGACGACGCGGGACGGCGTGGAGGCGCATCAGGTGGAGGCGCGCATGCAGCACCAGTTGCCGCCCGAAACGCTTCGGGAGCGGGCCGACTTCCTCATCGAGAACGACGGCGACCTGGAGCACCTGCGCCGGCAGACGGAAGCGCTATACCGGCGGATGGTAGTACGTTCCGAGTGACGAGTTCCGGGTTCTGAGTGGTTCTCGGAACCCGGAACTCCCTACACGGAATGCCTCACTTCACCTGCTTGAGTGTCTCGATCAAACGAGCGGCTACTTTGTACGGATCGGCATTGGAGGCCGGCCGGCGGTCTTCCAGATACCCTTTCCAGTTGTCGCGGATCATGCCGACGGGGATGCGGATCGACGCGCCGCGGTCGCTGGCACCGAAGCTGAACTTCTTGATGCTCTGGGTTTCGTGTTTACCCGTGAGCCGGAGTTCGTTGCTCGAGCCGTAGACGGCGATGTGTTCTTTGTGGCTGGCCTTGAACTGTTCCATGAGCGCCATGACGTACTTCTCGCCGCCTTTCTCGCGGATGCGGGTGGTGGAGAAGTTGGTGTGCATGCCGCTGCCGTTCCAGTCGCCTTTGATCGGCTTCGGATGAAGTTCGACCGTCACGCCGTACTTCTCGGCGGTGCGGATGAGGAGGTAGCGGGTAAGCTGGACGCTGTCCGCCGCTTCCTTGGCGCCTTTCCCAAAAATCTGGTATTCCCACTGGCCGAGGAGTACTTCCGCGTTGATGCCCGTCACTTCGAGGCCAGCGTTGAGGCAGAGGTCCAGGTGTTCTTCGACGATCTCGCGTCCGGCAACCTTGCCGGTGCCGACGCCGCAGTAGTACGGTCCCTGCGGGCCCGGGTAGCCATCGGTCGGGAAACCCAGGGGTTTGCCGTCCATCGTGAGCACGTATTCCTGCTCGTAACCCAGCCAGAGATCCGGATCATCCTCGAACGTGGCGCGGGCGTTGGTGGCGTGGGGCGTGCCATCGGCGTTGAGGACCTCGCACAGCACCAGGTAGGCATTGGCGCGGTCTGCATCGGGCGCGAGGCGAACCGCTTTGAGCAAACAATCGGACGAGCGGCCTTCCGCCTGCTGCGTCGAGCTGCCGTCGAAACCCCACTCCGGGCAGTCCTTGAGCGTCGGCGGCTTGCTCAGCGTGACAATTTTCGTTTTGCTACGAAGATTCGGCTCGGGTGTATACCCGTCGAGCCAGATGTACTCGAGCTTATACTTGGTGCTCATAGGGATGGAAGCGTGGATGAATAAGTGCGTGGATAGAAAACTCCGATGGAGCGGATAAGCCCCGGCCTCGCCGTGCTCGCGAGGCGAGCGCTGGGTCAACGAGCTACCGTGGCGCGTCGCCCGAGCACTCATACCAGTGCCATACATGCGGACGGCGCATACTGTCTTAAAAAATTAGGCTAATCCGGCCCCAAATATAGCTTGCGTCTTTTTCCTATTCAATCGGAGTCAAAAAAGCAGGACGCACTTCGCCAAATATTTATGAATCAAGAGCCGGTGAACACATTAATAATTAAGCAGGAACAGCGTGGATGGTGCCGTATCGATGAGCCGGCGCAGTTAGTTCCGGCGCTTATTTTCTTAAGCGACGGGGAGGAGAGGTACTCGATGGAGAAGAGCGCGGACCCACAAAAAAATGGGGGCCGGAGGGGATCCGGCCCCGAAAGGGGTCTCAGGTGGGCTCGCCGGCCAGGAGATCGGACGGCACTACGTCTATCTCTCGCGTCTCCTTGTAGGTGCTCAGCACGATGCTCGTCGAGGTCCCCTGCACGCTCGGCCACGACTGGAGCCGGGCGAGCAACTGCTCGAGCGTCGTCGTGTTGCGCGTGCGGATTTTGAGGATGTGCGAGCCCTCGCCGGTGATCGAGTGGACCTCCTGCACCTCGGGCAGCTCCGACGCGCGGCGGACGAACTCGGGATACCCATCCGAGTTTTCGACCCGCACGCGGATGAACGCGGTGATGTCGATATGCAGGCGTTTTGCGCTGACGACGGCAAAGTAGCCCGTGATCACACCACGCTCCTCCAACTTGCGCATCCGCTCGCTCACGGAAGGGACCGAAAGGCCCACCTCCTCCGCGATGCGGTTGCGCTTCATCCGTCCCTGCGCCTGGAGCAGCGAAAGGATTTTTACGTCGATCTCATCTATTCTGTCCATTGACAGCGTCTCCTAATAATTTTAACATTCACGCCGCAAAGCTACATCAACGGCGGGAGACGAGTCAACAGATAGTTTAAATTCTTACGTCACGCCTGATTTTTGAGGTATACGAGCAGTTGTGAGCGGGACAGTTTGGTGATGTACTCCAGAATATTGCGATGCTCCTGGCTATACGATCCCCGCGACAGGCTCGGGATATACGTCTTGAGCGCGTCGAAGTAGGAGCCTACGGGCGCCGCGTCGCGGACGAACTGCGAGGTAAGGATGTCGCGGACGGTATGGAAGTAGGTGTCGAAGGTGGAGACACACACCTTGCCCTTCTTCACATACGAATCGTGCATGACGGTCTGCACCTTCTGCGTGGCCTGTTCGATGGCCTGTTCGACCTCTTCCGGGCGGAGCACCTGCTCGTGCGCGGCGGCGGCTTCCTCGTTGGTCTCGCCGACATGGACGTAGGCGGAGCGGATGGCCTGCGCGAACCCGGTGACCGGGTAGGCATTACAATAATACGGGTGTTCGGCCGCGAACTCGACGAAAGACGAGACCAATTCGTGCGAGCTGGCCGAGCGGCACAGCCAGGCCGTCAGATGGGCTTCGAGCACCTCGACGGGCGCGATCGGCGCGCTGCTGAGTTCGGACGATTCGAACGAGCCGGCGATGAGCCACGCGCTGCCGTTGTAGCGCTCGAGTTGGAGGCGCTCATCGGCCTTGACCGCATCCTTGATGTTCCGGATGATCTTGGCGAGCGTCGGGTCCGCTTCGCGGTAGCGACGGAAGAGCCCTTCGTTGACCTTACTGAAGATGAGCCGGCGAAGGACGATGTAGAGATCCTGGTCGTTCAACTTCTGCCATTTCAGCGGGCCGAAGTACTGATCCAGGAGGTTGAACCGGCCTTTTTCGTCACGCTGAAAGAGATCCGCGTAACAATCCAGTGCCAGGTCCTCCAGCGTAAGCCCGAATAAATGAGGCAGCAAGTAGCCGGACCGGGCCTTTTTCTGCAGGTACGCCAGCGCAAGCCGGTAGCATTCGTCAACTAATTTATTCACCGAGGCGCGCTCGGGGCGATCACAAAGAGTCGCTGCGAGGATTCGTTTGATTTTCAACTTCTTCGGTCGTCATGGGGTGGTGAGTAGATCGCTAGCCCAGGGGTGGTGCATGATACCACCAGTCAGCAGGGATTTTTTCAGCGCAAACCGCAGGAGGTTATGCGCCGTCGACTGGTGATGAATGCGCCTTTTATCGATCGATCACGGAAGGGTTGGTATTCCTCGAAGAGGCGTGATCCGGCGGTTTTATGCACCGCCTGGAGAGCGAAACGAACACAGAGCGTTGTGCATGCCTAATCAACTGAGATAACGCCTCGGGAATGTCACGAAGCTGTGTCCTTTCAATCGTAAGTGTATTGTAATGTGCTGGTTCATTGTGGTAGAGACGCTTGAGGTGATGAGAGGTGTTTGCAGAACGGTTTCGATAGGCTATCTTGGGGACCCGTGCGCTCAGCAGCGCCAGTTGCCCTTCCGTGTTTTTTAGCCGCTTCCGGCTCCGTGCATCCGATTCGATGCGACGAGAGTACCAGTGCATCGGAATCGGTGCGGTGCAATGTGCCCGCGCATGCACTCCACGATGCCCCTGTAGTGCGAATGCCCGACAGGATTCCACGACGTATTCCGTCGTGTGCCGGCCTCTTGTATACGCTCTTGTATGCTGCAAGCGTGTATACGGTACATGCATGCACACTGTAGATTCGTGCACATTGTACATGTCTGCGCACTGTACATGTATGCAGACTGTACATGTATGCAGACTGTACATGTATGTAGACTACGGCCCGGACGGTACTCGTAGCACCTTTGACTCCACGTGCCGAATAACGATTATTCGCTGGTGCCTTGATGAAGCAATACTTCGACATACTTGAGCTGCAACCCGGCGCCACCCCTGAAGAAGTGAAGGCGGCGTACCGGGATCTGGCCAAGGTCTGGCACCCTGACCGGTTCGAAGGAGATTCGAGATTAAAATCGAAGGCCGCAGAAAAGCTCGCGGAGATCAATGACGCGTATGAGAAGATCCGTGCCTACCAGGCCCGGCAGCGTGCGCGTGCGGATGCCAATGCCACCCAGCGTCCGATCTACCCTTCGGCTTCGGAAACCGAGCAGCCCGGCACGACACCCGATACGACGGGCATTCACCAGCCGGGAGGCCAGCGCCCATCAAACGGCGCGTCGGGCGCCTATTATAGCGGATACCGGCGGCCGACGAATGGCCAGAGTGGACGCCGGCGCCCAGCTGAACGTCCGTCAAACGCAGGTAGCTTCAATGCGTTTCGCGACGAACAAAAACAAAATTCCTGGGCGGAAAGCGCCGCCAATTCTAACCCTTCCTCCACCGGCGCCAAGGCACGCGGATGGGCCGCGCCGGCTTCGCTGACGCGCCGCCGCGCCTCGATCCAGTACGGTCGGTTCGGAAACGCTTACACGAACCCTTATCGCCGCACGCGCAGTAAGCGCAGCCCCGTTATCCTCTACCTCTCCGCCGGCATCCTGCTCATCCTGGGCTTCGCCGCCATCCTCTTCTTTACCCAGCGGGAGGATCGGGTGGCTGATACGAGCTGGATCGAGAACTTGGAAAAGGAAGCGCAGGCTGGCAGCCTCGCCCGGCCTGCCGCCGGCCGCGACGAGACCCCCCTGGCAGACCCGGATTCGGCGGATTTGTGGGAGGTTGAAGCAGGCGGCGCCAATGACGAACCTCGCGCCAGCGCCGCGCGTCGGCGTCTCGCGCCGGCCGTGCCCCCGGGCTATTTCACCCTGGGCTCGTCGAAGGCCGACGTCGTCGCGGCGCAGGGGCAGCCGGACATCATGCGCGACAACCTCTTCCGTTACGGCTTCTCGCAGGTGGTGTTCGACGACGGCCGTGTCGTCGGCTGGCACCAGGCGCCCGAGCGCCCCCTCATGGTTCGCCTCCTTCCTTTTATCTACCGCGACGGGGAGTTTTTTACGGTCGGCTCGACGCGCGACGAGATTATCTCGATTCACGGCACGCCCGATCGCTACGGCGAAGACGGCCGTGAGATGATGTACGGGAAGTCCCGGATCACGTTCGAGCGCGGGCGCGTCATCAACTGGCACCAGACGAACGAGAACCCCCTCAACGCCCGCCTTCTGCCGGGATCGCGAACGAGCGCCACCTACTTCACGCTCCGCTCAACAAAAGATGAGGTCGTGGCCGCCCAGGGCAGCCCGGACAGCTTCAACGAAAACACCCTCCACTACGGCTACTCCACGATCTCCTTCCGCGACGGCCGTGTCGTGGGGTGGCACCAGTCCCCGTCGAATCCCCTCAACGTCATCCTCGAACCCTCGCGGCCCACGAGCTCGATCTCATTCGCCGTCGGTTCGACGCGCGACGAAGTCATCGCCGCCCAGGGCACGCCCGACCAGTACACGGACCGGATGCTCAAGTACGGACACTCCACGATCTCGTTCGAAAACGAGCGCGTGGTCAGCTTCTACGAATCGGCCACCTCGCCGCTCAAGGTCGCCGCGGAATCTCGCCACTGACATTCTCGGGACGCCCAGGTAAGCAGTCGCTTAAGTCCAGTTCGCGCCGGCCGATGCTTCCAATGGGGACCAGCACCGCGCCCGGGGGGGCGTGGCGTCTATCAACCGTTCCCGCAAAGCGTGTCCGCTATGGAAGAACTGGTTGAAAAAGTGCGTCATCTCGAGCGGCTCTACAATGCCGTACTCGATGCCGCCATCGAACAGCACGACATCGAGAAGGCGCATGCGCATCTGCGCGCCTACCATCGGGTGCGACAGGATATCCGGTTGAGCCTGCTGCCGCGCTCGGTCACGCCGTTGCCGGAGATCCGGGACAAGAAGATGCTGGCCCGGCTGCAGCAGATCAGCTCGGGGGAGGATCTCCCCGCCGGCTTCATGCGCGGCCTGTTCCAGGATACCCTCGACGCCGAACGCATCAAGGAGCTCAGCGAGGATCTGTTTTTCTCCTGGTTCGATCCCTACGGCTATGTCGAGGGGTTGTACGAAGTGGGGACGCTGGTGCTGGGCGTCGGGCGGCTGCCCGATTTCCTCGAGGATCTGGTGAAGGAGTTGCGGAATTGCTTCGTCTTCCAGCAGTACAACGCCACTTGCGCGTTATGCCGGACGGCGCTGGAAGTCTGTGTGCGCGACACCTTCGTGCGCGCCGGCCTGGACGATACGCATTCCCCGAACTACCTGTATGTCGAGCAGCGCGTTGCACGCACCTCGCAGCGCTGGTTCCTGGACGCGGAGGACCCCTCACTCGCCCAGATGATCGGGATGTTGTGCCTGCTGAGGCCGTACCGGGCGCTGAAGCATCAGCTGCGCCATATCGTCGACCGCGGCAACGACCTGATCCACGGGCACGTGAAAGTCGACCGCCTGGAGGCCGAGCGCATGCTCCGGTCCACGCTCCAGGCGATTCACGATCTCTACGAGGTCTGAGGAAGGGTTTAAGGTTCGATGTATAAGGTTCAAGGTATGGTGGACGAAGCGGCGTGTAAATGTGGTCTCTGCCGCGAACCCGCCACGCCTTGACACGTAATACGGCCTGATCTCGTCAGATTCGGGCCCGTAGCTCAGCGGTTAGAGCCGTGGACTCATAATCCATTGGTCGTAGGTTCAAATCCTACCGGGCCCACCACCTTATCGTTCGTCACGCGCGCCTCGGGTCTTCTGACCGGGCCGTTTTGCGCTTTCATGAACCCCGGCGAGCTCCGGAACCGCGAAAATAGTCGCCGGTAGCAGAACGCCTGAATCTCTTCTTTTTCCACGGCCGCCGCATGTCCCGGCTCGTGTCACGTACCCTTCTTTCCCCAATCGTCGTTTCGGCCATCTAGCGGCCTCTGGCACTTAAGAAAACGTCCATTCCAGACGATACTTTAAGACATCGAAGCAGGTGTCGTCCCCACTCGCCGCCGCGCCCCTAGCGCATCGGCCGGTGTCCGACACGGTACTCCGCCCCTCGGTCCTCCCGCATCCTGCCAACCCCGATTTCATGCTCTGTTTACTACTGAGAGGCGTCTATCTCATGGCCCTTGTCGCCGGGATGGGAGGACGCATTGCCTGGGGACAATCGGTACAGAACCCGCCGTTGCCTGCGGATCGAGCCCTTACGCAGATGGTGCGCACGGCGTGGACCACCGGTGAAGGCCTGCCGCAAAACTCCGTAAATGCCATCGCGCAGACCACCGACGGCTTTATCTGGCTCGGCACGCAGGAAGGACTCGTCCGCTTCGATGGTGTCGCATTCGACGTCTACGATGCGAGCATCTCGGAGGCCTTCCGATCCAACAATATCCGCACGCTGCTGGCGGACCGCCGTGGCGGACTCTGGGTTGGCACGCACGATGGCGGGCTCATCCGGTATGCGGACAACCGCTTCACCCACATCAACAGCCCGGGCGACGAGCGGGTGATGGCCCTGCTGCAACGCGAAGCCGGCGACGTACTGGTCGCGACGGGAAATCGGGTTTTCACGCTTTCCGACACCACCGTCACGCGTGTGGATGTGCTGCAGGAAGGCCGCATCTCGGCCCTCGCCGAAGACACCCGCACCGGCGAGGTGTGGATCGGAACAGGCAAAAGCGGTCTGTACCGGCTACTGGATGGAGTCGTTTCGAAGGCCTTCGCCGCCCACCCCGTGGCATCCGCCGGCATCAACGCCCTAGCCTTCAGCCCCGACGGCACATTGTGGGCCGGCGCCCGCGACGGCATCTACCGGATCGACGGCGAACGTATCGAACATCTCACCCGAAACGATGGGCTCCCCAGCGACGCCATCGTAACGCTGCTCCCTGACGCCTATGGCAACCTCTGGGCCGGCACCGCCGACTCGGGGATCTTCCGGATGGCCACATCGCCTACGCTCCCAGTTCCCGCCCGCGATCAGCTGGCTCGCAGTCCGTACGGGCTCACGGACACCAGCGTAAAGGCCCTGTTCATCGACCGGGAAGGGAGCCTCTGGATCGGCATCGACGGCGGCGGCGTCCAGCAGCTCCGCGCCGGCAAGGTAACCCCCTTCACCATCGAGCAAGGCCTGGCCGACGACCACGTCTACCCCATTCACGAGGACCCTGCCGGCGCCATCTGGTTCGGCGGCGAACTCGGCGTTACCCGCATGGAGCCTGACGGGAGCACGACGCTTTATAACCAGGCCAGCGGTCTCCCCACCAACTTTGTGCTCTCGATCGCCAGCACGCCCGACGGCGCGGTATGGCTCGGCACGATGAACGGCCTCGCCCGCGTGTTAAACGGCCGGATCCGCACCTACACCGAGACGGACGGCCTGCCGGACAACGCCATCTATGGCCTCTATGCGGATCGTGCCGGCGCCCTGTGGATTGCCACAGGCGGCGGCCTGTCTCATTTCGACGGGCGCACGTTCACCAACTACTCGGAAGCCAACGGACTCGTCAGCAACTACGTCACGGTGGTACTGGAAGACCGCCACGGAACGGTGTGGATCGGGACGTACGACAAGGGCCTTAATTTGATGAAAGACGGGACCCTGTACACGCTGAAGAAGAGCGACGGCCTCTCGCACGACGGCATCCTCTCGCTCCACGAGGACGACGCCGGCGTCCTCTGGGTGGGCACGTACGGCGGCGGCCTGAACCGGATCGAAAACGGCGTCATATCGTTCGTCACCAGCCGCGACGGCCTGTTCAACGACAAGGTGTCGCAGATCCTGGAAGACGAGAATCGAAACCTGTGGATCAGCTCGAACAAAGGGCTTTACACGGTGTCGCGCGACGAAATCGCACGATTTGCCGCCGGCGAAATCACCCGCATCACCTCGCATCTCTACGACCGCAGCGACGGGTTGCTCAGTCAGGAGTTTACGGGCGGCATCCAGCCGGCCGGCTGGAAATCGCGCGATGGCCGTTTCTGGTTTCCCTCGGACGCCGGCGCGGTTATGGTGAACCCCGGTGCGATGGTTACAAACGCGATCCCGCCCCCTGTCGTCATCAAAAAGACGGAGATGAACCGGCCGATGACCTATGTGGATGGGGTCTACACCCTCCCGGCCGGGACGTCCAGATTTGAAATCCAGTTCACCGCGCTCACGTATGTGGCGCCGCAGAAAACCCGTTACCGGTACATCCTGGAAGGGGAGGATGAGGACTGGATCGATGCCGGGACGCTGCGCGACGCTCATTACCGCAACCTCGAACCCGGCCACTACCGCTTCCGCGTCCGCGCGCAGAACGCGGATGGGCTCTGGAGCGATAACGAGGCGATATTTTCGTTCGAGCTCGAACCGTTTTTCTATCAGACGTCGATCTTCTACATCGTGATCAGCGGGCTGCTGGCAATGCTGATCCTGGCCGGCCACTTCCTGAGCGTCGCCCGGATGAAGGCCCGCGAACGCGAACTGGAGTCGCTGGTCGAGGAACGAACGCACGACCTGAAGCTGGAGAAAGAAAAAACGGAAGAGGCAAAGGCCGTCATCGAGGCGCATGCCGACAAGCTGCGCGAGCTCGATCGGTTCAAGACGCGCTTTTTCGCGAACGTGTCGCACGAGTTCCGGACGCCGCTGACGATGATCATCGGGCCCCTTGAAAACGCACTCAATGGCACCTATGGCGCGCTCAACGCCACCATGGGCCGGCAGGTAGACATCATGCGCCGCAACGCCCTGCGCCTGATGCGGCTCATCAACCAACTGCTCGACCTCTCGAAACTGGAAGCCGGCAAGATGCAGCTCCGCGCCCGACCGCAGAATGTCGTCCGCTTCCTGGAGGATGTGATACTCACCGTGGCCCCGTTCGCCGAAAAAAAGGACATCCGCCTCACCTTCGCGGCCGAACAACCCGAACTCGAGGTGTACTTCGAGTCCGAAAAGTTCGAGAAGGTCTTCTACAATTTGCTCTCGAACGCCTCGAAGTTCACCCCGGCTCGCGGGGCAATCGACATGACCGTCCGCGAGCAGACGCTGGCCGGCGGGACGCCGGGAGTCGAAGTCCGCGTCCGCGACACAGGCCGTGGCATTCCGGCGGACCAGCTGCCGTTTATCTTCGACCGCTTCCACCAGGTGGACGGCTCCAACACGCGCGAACATGAGGGCACCGGCATCGGGCTGGCGCTGGTGAAGGAGATGATCGAGTTACACGGCGGTGGCATCGCCGTTGAAAGCGAAGTGGGCGCCGGCACGGTGTTCATCATCACCCTCCGGCAGGGCGCGACGCATCTGCAGCCGGAAGAGGTCGTGGCGACGGTGGAAGGCGACTTCGAACCTCGGGCGGATCTGGCGTTCGACGGCGAACGGCCTGCCGGCGATTCCGCGGCCACGGCCGTTCCAACCCGCCGGGCCGAGGCTTCGCCCAATGCGCCTACCGTACTCATCGTGGACGACAACGCCGACCTGCGAGACTATCTGGAGAGCATCCTCGGCGAGCACTACCACATCGCCCAGGCCGGCGACGGACTGGAGGGGCTCGCGAAGGCGCGGGAGATCCGGCCGGACCTGATTGTTAGCGACGTGATGATGCCGCTGATGGACGGCCACGCGTTGTGCCGGGTCATCAAGTCCGACCCCGAACTCAACCACACGCCGCTTATTCTCCTCACGGCGCGCGCCACCAACGAGATGATGTTGGAGGGCCTCGAAGAAGGCGCCGACGACTACATGGCGAAGCCGTTCAACGCCCGAGAGTTGCTGGCCCGGGTCCACAATCTGCTCTTCATGCGCGAACAACAGCGGGAGCTCAGCCGGTCGAACGAGGCACTCCGCGAATCGAACGAGCACCTCATCCACGCCAACGACACCCTGATCCAGCGCACGGTGGAGCTCATCCATTCGCTCGAAAAGAACAACGAGATTCTGGGCGTGGCCTCACACGATCTCAAGAATCCCCTCGCCGGCATCATTGGCCTGGCCGAGATCATCCTGGAAAACATCCGCGATTCCACGGACGACGACATCAAGGCCGAAGCGCTCGAGTGCATCACCCTGCTCCATTCCGAGGCCGCACGGATGCTCCGGATCATCAAGGAATTGCTGGACAAACACCGCGAGGGTGAACAGCTGACGCTGCACAAAGAGTCCATCGACCTGAATGATATTATCGAGACGGCGCTGCGTTGGAATCATCTGCAGGCCATCCAGAAGCAGATCGGCATCCACTACCAGCGTGATCGCCGGGTTCCGGTGGAGGTGGATGTAGATGCGATCATGCGCGTTATCGATAATCTCGTTTCAAACGCCGTCAAATACAGCCCACCCGGCAGCCAGGTATGGATCGGATTGGAGCACGATCGCGGTAGCGCCGTCCTACGGGTACGGGACGAAGGGCCGGGCCTGACCTCCGACGACCTGGGCCGTGTCTTCGGCAAGGGCCAGCAACTGAGCGCCAAGCCGACGGCCGGCGAACACAGCACCGGGCTGGGGCTCTATATCGTGAAGCAGCTCGTCGAGCAGCACCAGGGCGAAGTAGGCGTGGATAGTGTGGCCGGCCATGGGGCCACGTTCTGGGTGCGCCTGCCCGTCCTTCAATTCGATCCCATCACGGCTCTTTCCTGACGGCCAACGGCGTATAGGGCTCAGCGCATCGCCGAGGCCGTGACGGGTTCGGGCGGCACGAAGGCGAACGCGGCCGGCTGGACCTGGCTCAGATACCGCAGGCTGGTGTGGATCGCATACAGGATAGCGGACATCTCCAGGAATTCCTCGATCGTCACCAGGATGTCGAACAGCGGACCGGGGCCGGCGGCCTCTGTGTAGACGCGCGCCTCGAGCATTTCAAACCCGAGCGCGGCTCCCACATACAGCGCGGCCGCCACGGCGTAGGGCCATTTGATCGTCGCCGGTAGGCCGAGCCAGAAACGGCCGAAGACGACGAAGAAGGCGGCTACGAGCCCCCCGTAGAGAATCACCCAGGGCCAGGCCAGAAAACCGCTCGTTTCGAGGCTTCCCCAGATAAGATCAGTATCCAGCTTCTCGTGGATCTGCGCGGCCTCATCGAGGGTGAGGAAGAGGAACACGCCGGCGAGAGCCATCCAGTGGCCACTCTTCGCTCCGTCAATGGCCCGGGCACATCGACCGATTAACCCGAATAACGCCGACGCTAGAAGCAGAAGAACGGCTGAAAAAAAGGCCGGGATGTTCCCCTCCCCACCGAATGAGAATTTCTCCACCAGCAATTCGCTCAATCGGTTTTGCCCGGTCCACCACAGGGCCATGCTGAACACATGCGCCACGGTGAGTAGCAGGATCACGCCGGCCAGCACTTTGACAACGCTGATTGCCGTCACGGGCACGATAATACGGTCGGGTATCAGATTCACCTTGTGGGTCAGTTAAGGATTACATAGTAATTTGATCACGTGACGCATGGTACAACCGACGACGTGGCGCGGGAATGGCGGAAAAGCGCGATCCTCACGAGCGGAATGGCGCATAATCCGGGATGATCAGATACCAGAAACGCCCTGACCGCAAGCGGCCAGGGCGTTTCCCAAGATATCAGCCGTGTGAAGAGTGCCGTGGGTTACAACTCGTTCAGCATCACGTCGTCCACCTTGAGGGACCCGTTCCCCCCATTGGTGACGATCCAGAGGACGATCGTCTCCGTATCGTCGGGCGCGATTCCGGCGACCGAGAACGAGCGGTATCCGGTGCCAGGTGTGATCTGCTGCACGACCTCGCCGATTTCGTTGCCGTCCTCGTCTTTAAAGTCGATCCCGAAGCCCGCCCAGTCCGACAGGCCGTCCATCTTAAACTGCCCGGAGAACGCGTAATATTCCTCATCGTCCACGGGGATTTCGAGATACAGACGGCCGTTCGCGACCACCTGCAACGCCTTGGAGCCCGTTCGGGCGTCGGTAGTCTGCCAACCGTTTGATAGAAACCACGGGCCGGTTTCGAAGCCGCCGTCCGAAATCAAGTTTGTCGACGACGAGCCCTGGCGGAGGGAAATGTCGTCCACCTTGAGCGAGCCGCTGGCGCCGTGCGATACGACCCATACGCGGATCTGCGCCGTGCCGGCGGGGGCGTAGCCATACGTGGAGAGCCCGGTGTAACTTGTCGTCCCCGTGAAGGAACGCAGCGTTTCGCTGATTTCATTCCCGTTGGCGTCGAGGTAATCGACCCCGAATCCGGTCCAGGTGGGCTGGCCAGACCGTTTGAATCGTCCGGATACCGTGTACTTCACGCCCGGCTGAGCGGGAAATGTGCGCAAAATGCTACTGGTCGCGTTCCAACCCATCTCGATGGCCTGGTCGCCGTTGCTTTTGTCGTCCGTCACCCAGGCATTGGTGGCATGCCAGGGAGATTGCTCGAAACTACCATCCGCGAGCAGGTTCGGCAGCACTTGACCCACCCACACCGACTTCATCGTGGTATTCGCCGGCGCGCCGGC
>JAWXAX010000019.1 GCA_034439735.1 Rhodothermales bacterium
CGCCGGGGGGGAGAAAGGGCGTGAAGGGGGCGAGGCGTTCGAGGATTTCAGGCCGGGAGAGGCCGTAGACGCTGCCGATGAAGGACAGGAATTCGAGCGGCGAGAGGTAGTCGAGCAGGAAGGAGCTGTCCAGATAACTGCCGACGTGGCGCTTCCATTCTTCCGCCAGGGCGACCGGTTCGTCGTCGATGAGGACCTCGCCGTCGTCGGCCGGCAGCAGATCCAGCAAGAGGCGAAGGAGCGTCGTCTTGCCGGCGCCGTTGTTGCCGACGAGGCCAAACGACTGCCCGCGCTCGATCGACAGGGCCGGCACATCGAGCGCAAAATGGTCGCTGTAATGTTTCTTGAGCCGGTGGACCTCAATCTTCATATTTCCTGAACCCCATCGCCATCTGATATTTTCGGCTGAGGAGTTGTTGGGTGAAGTATTCGCTCCATTTCCTGGAAAACACGAGGCTGGCCACGCCTACGCCCCCGATGAACAGCAGCGCCGTCCAGCGGATGTTCTGCAGCAGAAACAGGGTGATGGCCGGCGGCAGGACGGTTGGGACGATCCAGAGCCAGTGGGAGAGAGAGAACCCCTCATAATTAAAAAAGCTTCCGCTCCGCGCGATATCCACCCGGTGCTGGTTGCGGACCGCCAGCGCGAGCATGAGTACGCTGGTGACGCCGGCGTTGTAAAACAGGAACGTCACGTGCAACAGCAGCAGATCCGGGTTCAGCCAGATGAACAGCGGCAGGCTGATCAAGAAAAACAGTAAACACGAGCCCTGGAGGATCATCAACTTCGCCAGCACCATCTCCTCTGGACGGATCGACCGCGCCAGGAAGCCGTCGAAATAGATGCTCTCCCACGCAAACATCAGCTGGCCGTAGTTGAGCGCGAACGTGCCCGAGGCGAACAATCCGATCACCGCATTGATGGCTTCGCTCTGAAACATGTCGGTATCCGCCAGCATCAGCGAGATATAGGCCAGCGCAAAGACGACGCTGAGCAGGAAATAGTGTTTCGGGCGCTTGTTGCGCCAGATCATGCGTAATTCGAGCATGATGAGGTTCATGACCTGGCCGCGTTTCGGTCCAAAAAAAATCGCCCTCCGCAGGACGCGCGGGCTGCCGTTCGCCTCGGGCGTCGAACGAAGGTTCTGACGGATGACAGCGCTGGAATACAAGAAGATGCTGACGGTGCATGCCGCGATCAAGCCCAGAAAATACAGGTTGCCTGCCGCGAGTTGCCCGAACAACACAAACGACATCAGGCTCACGAAGTGGGTCTGAATCACCTGGTCGATCACCAGCAACGAGGCCATCGCGGAGATGGCGATCAGAAAGTGGAGCGAGTTGCGGCTGAGGACCGTCCGCAGCAGGTTGATGGCGAAGTGGGAGAGGAAGAGAAACAGCGTAAAGCCGGCCAACCACGTCAGCGACCCACGCAGCTCGTAGCCGCCGGCAATGAAATACCGCAGCCAGAACGGTAGAACGAACAGGTAGGGGATGACGTTGTGGAAGCTGAGAAGCGAAAACAGCTGGTAGAAGCGGACGAGGCTTTTACGCGGAATGGGCAGATGCAAGTAGGGACGAATCTTCATCCGTGGCCCCTGTTGCAGGAAAAATCGCATCGAAAACATCCCCAACAACACTTCGATCAGGTGCTGGTTGAGGAAGCTGACGGAGTCGATCCCCGCCGGCGTGCCCCGAAAGACTTCCTTGAAAAAGAAGCCCATCCCGCCGAGCAGTACCGTCACGTACAGCATTACCATCCCGCCGGCCAGCACCGTCAACCACCGATTACGCCGGCTCAGCGATCGCGTGAAGCTCTTCCAATGATGGGCAAGCAGATGACGATACACCGCCATCGTCGGCGGGGCGGGATGGAACATTCGCGGGTGGAATTACATGTACGCGAGGCGAGAAATACGCTACCCATACCCGGCGCGCGCATCCGGGTGGCGGGCGTAAGGTAACAACCAGTCATGACACTTTCAGCTAGGCGGCGGAATGACGCATCCGTGCGAGGACGGTACGCCCCGTCACCTACGGGCCGGATCCACCGGGGCAACGCCCGCACGGCGCTGTCGGCGTGGCTGTCCGCTCGTCGTCAAGGCGGCGCATTCGTCTGGCGCCTGGAGGATCTGGACACGGCGCGCGCGGACCCGGAGCTGGCACGGGCGGCGATCGACGACCTGCGGTGGATGGGAATCGCCTGGGACGAAGGGCCGGATGTCGGCGGCCCGTTTGGACCTTACACGCAGTCCGAACGCACGGCTTTGTATAATGACGCTCTCCGCAACCGGAGGCGAAGTGGGGTTTGTGGATCGGGTGTTCGGGATCGTGCGCGAAACCGTGGCCGATGCCGTGGGGGACATCGTCCTCCGCCGGCGAGGTGGCTACTATGCGTACCAGCTCGCCGTCGTGGTGGACGATCTGTTGATGGGCATCACGGAGGTCGTCCGCGGCGCTGACCTCCTCTGGTCCACCCCCCGTCAGATACAGCTCATCGAGGCCCTCGGCGGCACGCCGCCGGCCTACGCGCACGTCCCGCTGATGCTCAACGCAGACGGCCAGAAGCTCTCCAAACGCAACGCCGGCCTCACGCTCGCTTCCCTGCGCGATGCCGGCGCGCGGCCCGAACAGGTCGTGGGGTATCTGGCATACTCCCTGGGGCTACTGCCCGCGCCCCGGCCGGCGACGGCGGTTGAGCTGATCCCGCTGTTCGATTGGGGGATGATCCGCCCCGAGGATTGGGTGTTGCCGGCGGAATTCATGTAGGGCCACGCCCTGGCGTGGCCGTTCAACGTTCAACGCGTTTTTTGCGTTTGCGCAAACCCGAAATCGATCTCGCCCGTGTTCGGATTCGCGCCTTCCACGCGGACGCGGACGGCCAGGCCGGGGTGGTAGGACTTACCGTTGTGCGACCCGATCAGCGCGAAGCGCAACTCGTCGTATTCGTAATAATCGTCGTCCATCTCCCGCACGTGGATGAGCCCTTCGAGCAGGAGTGACGGGATTTCGACGAAGATCCCGAAACGCGTCGCGTTCGTGACCACGCCCTCGAACGTGTCGCCCAGGTGTTTGAGGGCGTAGAGGGCCTGTTTCTGTTTGATCGAGTCGCGCTCGGCTTCTTCGGCCTTCCGCTCGCGTTCGGAGCAGTACTCGCAGCGGGACTCCAGGTCCTCGTTCGCCGGCCCGCCGGCGGCCATCCCTTTCAGGAGCCGGTGCGCCATCAGGTCCGGGTACCGGCGGATGGGGCTCGTGAAGTGCGCATAGTGGCTGAACCCGAGGCCGTAGTGGCCCACGTTTTTGGTGCTATACGCGGCCTTGGCCATGGAGCGGAGGGCGGCGTATTTGATGACCGGCTCGGCCGGCTTGCCGCGGACGGCTTCCATGAGCGCGTTCAGATCCTGCGGTCGCACCCGGCCATCCTTCAGCGGGAGCATGAACCCGAAGGCCTTGACGTAGGTGGCAAGGTTCGTGAGGCGCTCGGCGTCCGGGTGGTCGTGCACGCGGTAGACACCTTTGCCGCCCTCGGCCTTGTGCCGGCCTTTCGCCAGCTCCTGCGCCGCCATCTTGTTGGCCAGCAGCATCAGCTCCTCGATCAGGAAATGGCTGGCGATCCGGTCCTTGCGTTCGATGGCCACCGGGTTGCCGGCGGCGTCGAGGCGGACGCGCGTCTCGGGCATGTCAAAATCAATAGAACCCTGCGCGTGTCGCTTCTTACGGAGTCGCTCGGTGAGCCGGGCCGCGCGCTGGATGTCCGGCGCGAAGGGCTCGCCGGCGAGGCCGCCATCGATCACCGCCTGGGCTTCCTCGTAGGTGAAGCGCCGGCCGGAGTGAATGACGGTTTCATGGAAGGCGTAGTCCGTCACCTCATCGTTGGCATCGAGCGTGAACAGGCAGGAAAACGCCAGCCGGTCCTCGTTGGGTCGGAGTGAGCACAGGTCGCCGGAGAGGCGCTCGGGCAGCATCGGGATGGCGCGGTCGGCCAGGTAAACGCTCGTGGCCCGGAGGTACGCCTCGCGGTCGAGCGCGCTGCCGGGGGACACGTAGTAGCTCACGTCCGCGATGTGCACCCCGATATCGACCCCGCCATCTGCCCGTTCCTCGATGTGGATCGCGTCGTCGAAGTCGCGCGCGGTTTCGGGGTCGATGGTGAAGATGCGGCGGGCGCGGAGGTCGGTCCGCCGGCGGATTTCAGCCTCCGGGATGTCACTTGAAATGCCATCGGCCTCTTCGAGCGGGGCGACGGGGAAGCGTTCCGTGAGGCCATGCCGGCGCATGAGGGCGCGGGTGAGCGTATCCGGGTCGTCGGCGGCGCCGAAGAGTTCGACGATGTGGCCGTTGAACTGGCGGCGGAAGGCGTCGAAGTCGTCCAGCCCGACGAGCGCTTTCTTGAAATGCAGCGGCTGGTCCGCCGGCGCACTCGTCACGTTCACCTTGTGCGGGAAGGTCGGGTCGTCCGCCTCCAGGTAGACGAGTTTGCCCTTCTGGTAGAGCGTCCCGATCAAGTCCATCTTCGCCCGTTCGAGGATCTCGACGATGACGGCCTTACGCCGGCCGCCGCTCGTGCGGGCATCGCCGAAGCGGATGCGGACGCGGTCGCCATTCATGGCCGAGCCGGCGTCGTCGGGGCGGACGGCGAAGCCGTCTTCATACCCCTCCACCTCCACATAGCCGAACCCCTCGCGGTTGAGGCGGAGAAGCCCTTCGGCCAACTCGCGCCGACTGCTGCCATACTGGATCCGAGCGCCGACGGATTTTATCTCCTCCTGCTTTTTCATCTCGTCCACGACGGTCAGAAACGTCTTGTGCGCTTCGTAGGTCGAGTAGCCGAGGAGTTTGGCGACTTCTTTCGGATGGAACGAGCGCGCGCCGTTGTCGCGCAGGATCTTGAGGATGTCGGCTTTGATGGCGCCGGGTTTGACGTTACCGGGCTTGATATTACCGGGCTTGATACTACTGGACCTGGGGCTTTTGCCGCCGGCCTGCTTTCTGGGTGTTGCCACGCTGGGAGAGGGTAGGTAAGGATTGCCGCTATTGTACCCGGGGTGGGCCGGGAGGTTGCCGGGGGATGCGCCGGCGAGCTTTCGGGCGGGCTCCCTACCGCCGCGCCACCGGCTCCGCCGCCTCTCGCCTCCCGAACAACCGCCCCCACAACCTCCGCCACGAGGAGAACTGGGTTTGGTACGACAACCCCGCGCCGCGAGTGCTGGTCAGGGCGTTTTCGGCGAGTACGTCGCCCTCGCGGCGGAGGAAGACCTCCACGGACACGCTGGGATTGAGGCGGACTTCCACGGTGAACTCGCCCTCGAGGCCGCTCTGGTACTGGGTCTGTTCGTTCTGGTAGACGCCCTGGCCGCGGATCACCAGCCGCTCGTCGAGCAGGTAAAGGGCCACGCCGGCCGTCACACCCGGGTCCTGCAGGCTCTCGCCCTGGAGGCCGAGGTTGAAGTCGATGTTCGGGATGGCTTCGTTCAGAAACCGGTTCAACTGGCTGGCCACCAGTTGCGACACGCTGCTAAACGCCAGCTGCTCGCCCGAACTCGTGAGCGCACTTCCGCCGCCGCCGGCGACATTTTCGGTGGTGAGCAGGAACGAGTTGGTGAGGAGCACGCTCGTCGCAAAATCCGTCGAGCGCTCGGGTTGGTTGAAGATGGCCTCGATAGCGGCGTAATTGCCGCTGTAGTTGCGGTCGCTCCGGTCGGTCTCCAGTCGCAGCGCCACTTCCGGGGTGGAGACGCGGCCCGTAACGTCGAGCTTCACGATGAGGGGGATGAAGGTCGTTTCGCTGAGCGCCTGCCCGGGCAGGCCGGCCGGCGAGGCGCGGGTCTTGTACGAAGCCGGAATGTGGATCGCGGCGTCGGTGGGGTTGCCGTCCCAGGTGAGGGTGCCTCCGCTGTCGATGAGGAACCGCCGTGCGAACACCTCGCCGGCAGTGAACAGGTAGTCGCCGGAGTCGATGTTGAGCGTCCCGTACGTCGTCAACTCGCCCTCCCTTCGCTGGAGCTGAATGCGGCCGCTACCGACGGCGTTCATCACATCCCCCAGCAGCGGATCGAACACGAGGTGGATAGTGGAGCCGGATGGGGCGAAGATGTTCAGATCCATCGATAACCCCTCGATGAACCGCCGTTCCCCCACGGGGCGCTTCGAAAACAGATTCGGGCGGTACGTCAGCCGGCGGTAGTCCGGCACGGCACCCGTCGAATCGGCGTAGATGAGGAAGCCGACATCCGACAACTCTTCTTCCTCGGTGATCGGAATGTAGAGTTCGCTGCTGGAGGTGGTGACGGCGTTGTTGGATACCAGGAAGGCGTTGGAGGTGGGGCCGGTGAGGGTCGTGTTACCGGAGGCCCAGATCTGCCCAAAAAACGGCAGGTCTTCTCCGGTGGTGCGGTTCATGATCAGAAACTCGTCGAGCACGCCGCGGAGGTCGAAGGAGAAATACCGGTAGTCGTTGAACAGGAACGACCCCTCGATCCGCGCCGACCCGCCTGTCTGGTCGCGGACAATGGCGTTGCCGAGGTGGATGCCCCGCCGGTCGACGGTGATGGGCGACGCGGCGTCGCGCAGCGCGAGGTTGAATCGGGGGATGTCCAGCGCCCCGTCGTGAAGGGCGAGTTGCGCGTCGAAGAGCGGGTAGGAAAAGTCGCCGGCGATGGTGCCGTTGCCGGCCACATAGCCATTCACGTTGCGAAGCAGATCGGGGAAGATGAACTCGAAGAAAAAGACATCGGCCCGTTCTATGTTCACGTCCAGGTCCAACGATCCGGCATCCACGAAGCCGGTCCGCTGGCGGTTGTAGACGGGCAGCCGGCTCGTGCCGGCGATCTGCAGGGCATTTTCTTCGTAGTTGGGCGTCACGGCCGCGTCGGGAAGTAACAGGCGGCGCTCCCCTTCGGGCACGGGGGCGAGGTCGATCGTGAGGCCGACATCCGGCAGGCCGGGCAGGTAGCGGCTGGTGAGGGTGAGGTTGCCCAGCACCCGGTTGTCGAGCGAGAGGTGGTCGATCGCGAGGGCGCCGGTAAATTCGGGCTGCAGGTCGTGTGAGGTAAAGGCAAGCCGGCCGCTGACGAGGCCGCCCATGGGGATGATCATGTTCGCGAACTCCGAAAACGGGCGGATGCCAATGTCGTCTACATGGATGAACGTCGTGTCGGCGCTGCGGGCGGAGAGCACGCCGCTGGTGCGGATGCGCTGGGTGCCGCCGGCCAGGGCGGACGGGCTTTCGAGCACGAACTCGGGCAGGACGATGGCGTCGCTGTAGACGTCGATGGGGCCGGACGAGACGGTGGTCCAGGCGGAGGAGCCGATGGACAGGGCGAGGTCCTGCAGGGTGAACCGGTTGCGGTCCGGCAGTAGATCAAGCCGCGCCGACAGGCGCTGGGAGCCGGATCGCGGGCCGCTCTGGGTGAGCACGGTGAAGCGTCCGCTCCGCCGGCTGAGGGTGACGGCCATAGAGGGGTGCCGGAAGTAGTGGCCGGCGAACAGGAGGGAGTCCGCGGCGAGGGACGCCTGCATCTCCAAATTGTCCATCAACGGCGTGTCGAGGTGGCCGGTGAGATGGAATTCGATGTGGGGGGACTGGCTCTTGGTCAGCGCGGTCTCGAGGGAATCGCCCGAGAAGATGCCGGCGATCCCCAACACGTCGGGCCCTACATCGATGCGCGCCTCGCCGTGGAGGTCGGTGTCGAGTTCGGCGAAGGTCGGCGGGAAGGCGCCGATCAGGAGGTCCGACCGGTGCAACGCAAGCCGGATGTCGATGTGGAGGATGGAATCCGCCTCGGCCTCGGCGATACGCTGTCGGGCGTGGCGCTGGAGCTGTTCCCGGTAGAGGGCATCGATGGTGGACGCGAAGGCGCGTTCGGTGAGGGCGTCTTCTGCCTCGTTGGGCGTGAGCGCCGGCATCCGCGGCTTCTTGCGCTCCTGCTCGAAGGCGCGCGCCAGGCTTTCGCCCCAGAGCCTGCCCAGCGCCACGAGCGGCGCCGCGAGCACGTCGCCTTCCGCCGTGAGGGTGAGGGCGTCGCCATCGAGTTCGAGCCGGCGCTGGCCTACTCCCCATTCCTGGAGCGTGAGGGTACTCGTGTTGGCCAGAATAGGGCGCGGCTCGTTGTCGCCATAGGCCACGGAGGACGAGTCGATGGCGACCTGGACGCGGCCGAGGAGGTCGTTCCAGGTGAGGCCCTCGCCGCGGATTCCGAAACGCGCGTTGAGATCGGTGCGGAGCGAGTCGTTGCCGAGCGCCGCGCCGAGGTCGAGCCGGCGCAGCGACAGTTCGCCTGAAAACGCCGGCGTGGCGGCGCCGAGGTCGAGCCGGCCCTCGGCCTCGATCCGGCCAGCGCCGTCGCGGTTGGCGAAAAGAGCGGCATCCCAGATGCCGTTGCCGGCGGCCACATAGACGTCCAGCGTATCGACGCGGTGGCGGTTGATAGACGACGGGCTCAAGGTGAGCCGCAGCTCGCCGCCGGCGCGGGGCAGCGTCGCGCCGTCGCCATACAGCAACAGCGCGCCGTTCAGATCGGTCGATGGGGCGTCTTCGACGGCGATGGAAAGGTCGAGGGAGTCGACGGCCAGGTCGGCCCGGTAGGTGAACGTCTGGCTGGCGTCGCGCGCGAGGTCGAGCGAGCCGGCGAGGTGGCCGGCCGGGCTGTGCGCGTCGAGGGCGAGGGCGACGGAGAACGGCGCGGCGCCTTCGCCGGCGACGGGGTGGAACGCGCCGCGCACATCCAGACGGTCGATCTCGATGGTCCCGAGCGCCTGGATCGAGGCGAAGCGGCCGGCGGGGAAGAACGCCTGGAGGTCGTGGCCGGAGAAGCGGCCGGGGTCGATGCTGAGGGCCAGCTGCAGCGAGTCCGGGTACCCGACGGCGCTGGCGGTGCCAGAAATCGCGGTGACGCCGCGCCGCAGGTTGAAGGCCGGCACCGCAAAGTCGCTCAAGGTGCCCCGGAGCCGTGCCGAGACCTCCAGGGTGTCCGCGGCGGTCAGCCGGGGGAAAAAAGAGCGGAAGTCGGCCGGCGCGATCCGGCTGTCCATCAGTTCGAGGTCGATTTCGGCGTCGCCCGGGATGTCGGGGAAGTGGGAGATGTGGTCCAGGCGCCCCGTCATCGTCAGCGACGTGCCCCCGAACTGCAGCCCCACCTGGTTCAGCTCCACCTGGTCATCCATGATCACGAACTGACCGTGGACGTTTTCGATGTGCTGACCGGTGGACGGGAGGTCGCTGGAGAAAAAATCGACATCCAACAATTTGATGTTGGAGACCCACTCGACGTTCATCCGCGTCTGGATGTGGGTCGTCTGGAACCGGGTATAATCGAACAGCCGGCCTTCAGCGACGGCTGTCGGCGTGGCGCCGAGGTTGTGCGTGTGGACGGCCCCGTCCATGATCCGGATGTCGGCGGACGTGAACTCCCAAGGATCGTCGCGGATGCGCGGGTTTCGGCGTCTGAAGAGGTCGCCGATGTTCCAGGAACTGTCCGGCCGGAGCATCAGGTTGAGCTCGGGCTGGATGAGCGTGATGCTGTTGAGGGACACCGTACGGCGGAGGAGATCCTGCCAGCGGAGCCGGACGACGGCGGCGTCGATGGAGGCGACGAGCGCGCCGTCTCCATCAAGGAGGTGGACATTGTGCGCGTAGAGGGTGTTGAGCAGGTTGCCCTGCAGCTGGCCGATCCGCAACTCCCCGTGAAACGCCTGCCCGAACTGCCGCTCCAGCTGGATCCGCAACCCGTCCCTCCCGACCTGCGTGCGCGTCAGGGCGAGGAACAGGACCGCGCCGGCGACGACTGCATACACGAGGCCTTTAAGCACGCCGCGTGGAATGTTGAGCAGTGCGCGCATGAGAACGGGGTTTCAGCGAACGGGGATCTGGCGGTAGGGAAGGCGTCTATCGAGCGGGGGGATCGATCAGGCCTGGCTGGCATATTCCCACGCCGCGTCGATTGTTTCCTCCGTCACCTGCTCGGCCACGGTGGCTTCGCCGATGCGATGGAGGACGACGAAACGCAGGCGGCTGCCGGCTTTTTTTTTGTCGGCCTGCATCGCCTCCCGCAGTGCTGACCGGGAAAACCCGGACAAGGTTCCTGACACGGGGATGCGGCGGACCAGCCGCTCGGCGCCGGCGATGTCCAGCCCGGGGTGCACGGCGCGCGATAGGTGCAGCGCGGCGATCATCCCGATAGCCACCGCTTCGCCATGGGTGAACGTGCCGTATCCGGCCACCTTTTCGATGGCGTGGCCAAACGTGTGGCCGAAATTGAGGATGGCGCGCCGGCCGGACTCGCGCTCGTCCTCCTGAACCACGTCGATCTTTATCTGCGCCGCGCGGTGCAGGATGCCGGGGATCAGCACCATGTCGCGGGCCAGCACACGGTCCCAGTGCCGATCCAGCGTTTCAAACAACGCCGCGTCCGCGATGAGCGCGTGTTTGACGACCTCGGCGAGGCCGCTGAACCACTCGCGTTCGGGGAGGGTGCGAAGGGTTTCGAGGTCGGCATACACAAGGTGCGGCTGGTGAAACGCCCCGATCAGGTTTTTGCCGGCCGGATGGTTGATGCCGGTTTTTCCACCGATGGCGCTATCGACCAGTGCGATGAGTGTCGTCGGGATCTGGACGAGCGGCACGCCGCGCAGGAGGGTGGCGGCGGCGTACCCCGCAAGGTCCCCCACGACCCCGCCGCCGAGGGCGATGACGGGCGTCTTGCGGTCGATGCCGGCTTCCAGCGCGGCGTCGTAGATGTGCTGGAGGTATTCGGGGGACTTAGAGGTCTCGCCGGCCGGCAGGGTCACCAGCCGCGGCCACCAGCCGGCCGCCTCCAGCCCCCGCCGCAGCGCCTCGCCATACAGCGGCGCCAGATGCGCATCGGTCACTAGAAGGCAGAGCCCCGCCGGCAGCCCCGCCTCACGCATCCGAGCGGGCAATTCGGCCAGCGGGCCCAGGACGTAGGCGTAGCGCCGGCCGTCCGGCAACACTACCGGGATCGGAGGGAGAACGGACATGGGATTAGCGAGTAGCGATTCGTGCTTAGCGAGTAGCGATGGGTCGGGATCGGTTGGGGAGGTTGACCGTTCAACCCGCGGTATTGGCGTTGGTCGCAATGTACCGCGTATCCTCGTCAAAGCCAGTACCACTGGATCGGAATCAGTAACTCGAACCACCTCGGCGCACATCGCCAATCGCCAATCGCTAATCGTTACTCGCTAATCCAATGCACGTGATCCATGTAGACGGCGCCGGCTCCCACAGTCGGCTGGTGTTTGAAGAGCGCCCGATACCGGCATTCGGGCCCAATGACCTGTTGGTGCGTGTGCGGGCGACGGCGTTGAACCGGGCGGATTTGTTGCAGCGGAAAGGGATGTACCCTCCGCCAGAAGGGGCGAGCCCGATCCTTGGCCTCGAAATGGCCGGCGAGGTGGAGGCGGTCGGGCATCACGTGCGGGGCCGGCGCGTGGGCGACCGGGTCTGTGCGCTACTGCCGGGTGGGGGGTATGCGCAGTACGCCGTGGTGCCGGCGGAAATGGCGATGACGCTGCCAGACACGCTGTCCTTCGAGGAGGCGGCTGCCATTCCGGAAGTGTTTCTCACGGCGTATCAGGCGCTCGCCTGGCTCGGAAAGCTCCAGGCCGGCGAGACGGTGCTCGTCCATGCCGGAGCGAGCGGTGTCGGCACGGCGGCTATCCAACTCGCACGTACGATGGGCGCGCGCGTCATCGTCACGGCGTCGCGCCCCAAACACGCCGCCTGCCTGGCGCTCGGCGCCGAGGCCGCTATCGACTACCGCGAAGAGTCGTTTGACGCCGAGGTGATGCGCCTCACCCACCGGCACGGGGTCGATGTCGTGCTCGATGTGGTCGGGGCGGACTACTTCGAGCGCAACATCGAGTCCCTCGGGGTCGACGGCCGGCTCGTCATCCTCGCGCTCATGGGCGGCAGCCGCGTCGAATCCATCAGCCTGCGGCACATCTTCCGAAAACGGCTCCACATCCTCTGCTCGACGCTTCGCAACCGGAGTGACGTGTACAAACTCGCACTTACTCGGGACTTTAGCACCGAAATGCTTCCCCGTTTCCAGGCGGGCGAACTCGCTCCGGTCATCGACACGGTCTACGACTGGACCGACGCCGAGACGGCGCACAGCCGCATGGAGGCCAACCTGAATACGGGGAAGCTGGTGCTTCGGGTTACCTGAAGGGTGTTTCGCGGGGCCTGCAAGGACACGCAAAATATGGCGTCTCTACGGTTTGGAAACCGACGTTTTTGCCTGTTTCTGACCCTCGCGCGTATCGTCGCTTACTTAACTCGCATCATCTGACGGATGGCTACATAGTCCGCCGTCTCCAGGCGGTAGACGTAGAGGCCGGAGGCGACGCGCGAGCCATCGAACGCTACCTCGTGGTAGCCGGCCGGCAGCAGGCCATCCACCCGATCATCGACTCGTTCAGGGTGACGCGGCGGCGTAGGCCGTGCCGTATTATCCGTAGAAATCCGATTGGATGAGGCTACTCGGCGACGTCGTCAGCGTGCTGGCCTTCATGGCCACATCGAACCCGCCGATCAGATTCCAGCCGGCGACGAGCGGCACCGAGAAGAGGTTCCAGCCGGCTTAAACCGAGATGTCCTCACATGGCCCCTCGGCGTACTTTTCGATGACAAGCGTCGTGATCTCCTGGTCACTCAAGACGTACTTTGTGGTGGTGGCCATGTCGATATTGACGATGCCGCCATTGATCGTATCTTTACGTCGAAAATCGCCCGCCAGCAGGGTGGTCGGGTCCCACGTAAACGTGAACGAGTGGGTGCCCGATAACGTAATCGTCCAGGTCGCCCGGGCGGAGGCGTTGCTGCGGTAGTCGGTATCCGAAAACGTTTTCCCATCCGGGAAGCGGAAGCGAGCGCCGAAAATCCCGGGTGGCGGGTTGGGCGGCGTTTCGGTCTCTCCGCAAGCGGCATTCATTGCATCCGAGGCGGGGGAGGACTGGCCAATAGTCAACGTGGCGACACTTTTCTTCGCGTCCTGCACAAGATCGGCGTTTCCCATGCCGCCCCGCAGGCTGACAGGGCAGGCACCGGCTGGGCGCCAGGGACGGCGAACGATGTCAGAATCGCAAACGTGAGGAAAGCGCGTACCACGAGGCACGATGTAACAGAGGACATAATCGCCTAATGCCGGTTTGCCGTCAAAACGGGGTGCAACAAAAAGGTGGGGTTTGGTTCGAGTAAGCGGTCTGGCGGAAGGAATATTTATGTGATGGGCAAGTAATTCCGTGCTCGGTCTGGCACGTCACCAGTGGATCGATCAGGTTTATGGATGGGCTAGAATGGTTGATCGCCGGCGTGGCTGCCGGCGTAGGTGTTTGGATAGGCCTCTTTCTGGGCGGAAGACGGGTCATTACCCCCGCGCCGCCATCGACGGCGCCCGTGGAGGACGACCCGGCCGTGGCCCTGTACGCCCTGGCCGAAGGTCTCGAAGCCTTCGTGCACCGCTCGGCGCATCCACGCGACCTCCTCACACACCAACCTTTCCTGGAAGGCGTCGAACGACTTACCGTGACTTCGTTTGACGATGAATCATTGCTGGGTTATGCATTGGGAGAGAACCTCCCCATTTCCTGCATGGCCTTCGAGGCGCTCGCGCGCCGGCCGGCCGACCCGTCGATCGCCGACCGTCTGCTCCTTCAGCTCGAGCGGATCTATCTGTGGCCCCTCTTTTTTGCCCTCCGCGCGCTGAGTGCCCATGTCGGGCCGGCCGGCATCGGCCGGCTCGTCGCCTCCGGGCAGGAGTGGTGGACTCAGCAGCCTCAGGTACTGGAATTTTTGAGAGGGTGGATCGAGGAGCGGCTCGCCGCGGGCGAAGCGCCGGCGTTCCATGGAGCGCTGGACCTCGTCGACGACGAGCAGATGGATGGGATCGAGGCGGTGCTGGCGGCGCTCAAAATCGACCGGCTGGGGCCGATGGTGGCGGAGGCGCGCGCCTGGCGCGAAGTCCGCATCGACCGCGACGCCCTGGCCCGCATCGGCGCCGTTTGGGCCGAGCCGCCGTCGGACGACACGATCCCGCATGACGCCCTGACGCGGCTGCGCCATCTGGCGCTGGAAGCGCTCCGACAGGAGCGGCCCCGGTCGGTGCTGCTTGTGGGGGAACCAGGCGTGGGGAAGTCGACCCTTATCCGTGCCATCGCGGGTCAACTGTACGCGGAGGGGTGGACGATTTTTGAAGCCGGCGCCATGGAGGTGGTGGCCGGCCAGATGTACATCGGGCAACTCGAGGAGCGCATGCAGGAGCTGATTCGCAACCTCGCCGGCAGACGGCGGGTGTTGTGGATGGTGGGCAATGCGCACGACCTCATTTTCGCCGGCTGGCACCGCGACAATCCACGCAGTGTACTGGACATGATTGCCCCGTACATCGAAAAAGGCGATATCACGGTGATCGGAGAGGTCGAGCCGGCCGCCTACGAGCGGATCGTGCAAGTCCGACCCCACCTGCGCGCCGGCCTCAAGACGGTCACCGTCGATCCCCTCGACGATGCCGGCACGCTCGCTCTCGCCCGTGCGTGGTGCGTAAAACGCAACGCCGCGCTGTCGGACTACGCGCTACAGGAAGCCTTTCAGATGGCTCGAAACTACCTGGACCGGTCCGCCGCCCCCGGCCATCTCCTCGCGTTTCTGCATCTCGCGCTTGCCGCTCACGCCGCCACGGGACGGACAGATCCGCCGGCCGTCGACGACATGATCGCTACCTTATCGGACCTGACGGGTCTCCCGGTGTCGTTGCTGAACGATCGGGATCGGCTGGATCTCGGCGCGTTGCGGGAAACCTTCGAGAAGTCCGTCCTGGGGCAACCCGAAGCGGTCGACTGCCTCGTCGAGCGTGTCGCCATGCTCAAGGCCGGCCTCTGCGACCCCACCCGGCCGGCGGGCGTCTTCCTCTTCGTCGGCCCGACGGGCACGGGCAAGACGGAGATCGCCAAAACCCTGGCGACGTTTCTGTTTGGAGCGCCGGAGCGGATGATCCGGCTCGACATGAGCGAATTCATGACGGAGGACTCCCTGCTCCGGCTCCTGGGCGAGGCGGAGCGCGGGTCGGACGCCGTGGCCCTGGTCAACCAGATCCGAAAACAGCCGTTTTCGGTTGTCCTGCTGGATGAGTTCGAGAAGGCGCACCCGAGCGTGTGGGACCTCTTCCTGCAGGTGTTCGACGACGGCCGGCTTACGGACCGGCGCGGCCAGACGGCCGATTTTCGCCACGCCATCATCATACTGACGTCCAACCTGGGCGCGGCCGTGCCGGCCGGCGCCGGCGTGGGTTTCGGTGGCGAAAAACGGGTTTTTTCAGCGGAAAGCGTCCGCCGCGCCGCGCAACAGACGTTCCGCCCCGAATTCCTGAACCGCCTCGACCGGGTCGTCGTCTTCCGTCCGCTCAGCCGGGTAATCGCGCGGGACATCCTCCAGAAAGAGCTGCGCGATGTGCTCACGCGGCGCGGGTTCAGAAGTCGCGAGTGGGCGGTTGAGTGGGAGGAGTCTGCCCTCGATTTTTTACTCGAGAAGGGGTTCAGCGACGAGCTGGGCGCCCGGCCGCTCAAACGAGCCATCGAGCGCTACGTGCTTTCGCCGCTGGCGCTCACGATCGTCAATCACCAGTTTCCGGAGGGCGACCAGTTTCTATTCATCCGTAGCCGGGGCGATGGGTTGGATGTGGAGTTCATCGACCCGGACCAGCCCGACCCCGAACCGCCCGCGACCCGCTCGGGCAAATCGGCCGGCCAGAAATTCTCCCTGGAGCCGCTCGTGCTCGAGCCGGCGGGCACCCGGGCGGAAGTCGATGGCCTGTTCGATCGCTACGAAGCCCTGGAAGATCGGATCGATTCCAATGCCTGGGTCCAGGACAAAGCGGAGGCGCTGGCCCGCACGGCCGATCCGGCCTTCTGGGGCTGGGAGGGCCGGTTCGAGGTCCTGGCCAGGGTGGAATTCATGGACCGGATCGAACGCGCCATGGGGACGGCCGATGCGCTGCTCGGCCGGCTCGGCGGGGATGGGAAAGAGGATCGCGCCGCGTATTCACCCGTGTTGGTGCAACGGCTCGCGCAGCGCCTGTATGTGCTGGAGCAGGCCCTGGGGCAGGAGGCGACCGGCCGGCCGCGCGACGCGTTCTTGCGGATCGAGGCGCGCGGGGCTGAAGCAAACGTTTTCGCGCGCACACTGGCCGCGATGTATGTCGCCTGGGCCGAAAAACGCCAGATGCGCCACGTAGTGCTTCAGCCACTGGCCGAAGTCCCGACAGCCGAAGGGCGGTTTACCCTCGCGGTCGCCGGCTTCGGGGCGTATGTTATCCTCGCCAGAGAAGAAGGCTGGCATGTGTGGGAAGCCCCGCGCGAAGGCAAGACCTTCACGCGCGTCAAAGTCCGGGTACGGGTGGAGCCACAGCCCCTGGCCGTGGCGGATACCGTCGCAGGGCTGCGGACCCAGGCCGACCAGGGGTTCCTCGGGATAAAAGCCTCCGAACGGTCGCCCGCCGACACGATCGTTCGACGCTACCGGGAGGCGCCGTCACCCCTGGTTCGGGATAGCCGCGGCGCCTGGCGCACCGGCCGGCTGGATCGGGTACTCGCCGGCGATTTCGACGTGATGGGCGGGTTGTAGGGGCGCACGACCGTGCGCCCCTTGATACCAACCCGAGATTTTTGCGAGCACGCACGGCCGTGCGCCCCTACGGCTTCGTCAGCGCCGTCAGGAACGACACCGGATCGCCATTTTGTGAACGGACAACGCGTACGAGGAAGGATTCGCCGGCCTTGATGTCCCGGTAGATCCGCAGGAATTCGCTTCGAGAGTCCACCGGTTTGCGATCCACCTCGGTGATGATATCTCCGCGGCGCAATTCGGCGCTTCGGAACGCCTGGCTGCTCTCGTTGATGCCGGTGATCACGACGCCCGTAATCTCCTGTTGTTCGAGCCCCAGACTCTGGAGGATCTCATCGGACACGTCCCGCAGGTTTGTCAACCCGAGCGCTTCGACGCCGGATTCGGCTTCGCGTTCGGCGTCGGGCCGGTTGTTGGCGACAGCCTCCTCATCGGGGCGCTCGCCGAGGGTAACGTCCACCGTACGTTTCTGGCCGGTTTCCTGATTGATGACACCCAGGCTGACCGATTCCCCCGGCTGTTTGTTGCCGATCGTCGTGCGCAGCTGGTTGGCGTCCAGCAGGTCCTGGCCATTGACGGAGACGATGATTTCGTTCTGCTTCAGGCCGGCCTTTTCGGCGGCGCTGCCATCCGTCACGCGTGTAATCTGAGCCGCGCCACGGGGGACATCGAGCAGGTTCGAAAGCGCCTCGCTGACGCCGTCAAAGTTGACCCCCAGCATGCCGCGGCGGACACTGCCGTGTTCGATCAGCTGGTCGGCCACGTTCTGCACGACATCCACCGGGATCGCGAAGCCGATGCCCTGATTCCCGCCGGAGCGAGAAAAGATGGCGGAATTGATCCCGATGAGCCGGCCCTGGAGATCCACCAGCGGTCCGCCCGAGTTCCCCGGGTTGATCGCCGCATCGGTCTGGATAAAGCTCGCATACACGTTGAGCTGCGAGATCTCGTTACTCGTCCGCCCCAGCGCGCTCACGATGCCGGCTGTTACCGTGTTGCCCAGATCCTCGCTCAGCGGCGAGCCAATGGCCATCACCCACTGCCCGACGCGCAGCCGATCTACGTCGCCAAAGGATACATGAGGCATATTGGCGCTTTCGATCTTGATGACCGCCAGATCGCTTAGGGGGTCCGCACCGATAACGGTGGCATCGAAGAATCGGCCATCGGAGAGGCGGACCTTGAGCTCGTCGGCTCCATTGATCACGTGGTTGTTAGTGATGATGTAGCCATCCGCACGAATCAACACGCCGGATCCGAGCCCGTCGGATCGGAACTCTTGCTGCGGGCTGTCGCCGCCGCCTCCGAAGGGATTAAAGAACTCCTCAAACGGCGTCCCTTCCAGCATCTGTTGCTGGCTGACCACCTTTTCCGATCGGACCTGTACGACCGTCGGAGTGACGCTTTCCGCCACCAGGGTGAACGCTTCCTCCAACGCCAGCGCAGGCGCAACTCGCTCCCGGTCAATGGCGGTCGTTCCACCCTCCTGGCCGGCTGTCGAAGCGGCGTGGGTATTCGTCGTAATCGCTTCGTCCGAGAACAGATTCGAACCGGCAGTCATGAAGAAAATGCCCCCCAGGAACGACGCGATAACAAATAACGCGATAGGAATCGTTCGTTTCACACTCATGTTCTAACCTCTTGGCTTATCTGAGTCATTACGCAGACGATCTGTCACCTTTACAAGCAGGTTCACCAACCGTGGGGGCGCCCATGCGCCAATCTGTCAGTCAGACCCGGTGAACCCGGTGTCAGTCGGGGAATGAAAAAAGTATGCCGCGGCGCGGGTTCGTAGCGTAAACGCGGGGGGCCAGGGGTTTAGTATGGCTCGCTGCGGAAGCCTCAACCGGGGATCCCGGGCTCGGTCATGTCGCGGACGTTGAGGTAACGGTCGAGCGTTTCGTCGGACAACAGCCCCATTTCTCTGGCGACGGTGCGGACGGATTTCCGCTCGCGGGCGGCGGTCTTAGCGACGGTGGCGGCCTTGTCGTAGCCGATGGCAGCGTTGAGGGCGGTGGCGATGGATGGGTTCAGTTCGAGCAGCTCGCGGCAGCGGTCGCGGTCCGCCTCGATGCCTTCGAGGCAGTTGGTGCGGAAGGCATCGCACGCGCCGGCGAGAATCATGATGCTCTCCAACATGGCGTGCGCCATCACCGGCATCATCACGTTGAGCTCGAAGTTGCCATGCTGGCCTCCGACGGTGATCGTGGTGTGGTTGCCCATCACGCGGGCGCAGACCATCATCAGGGCCTCGCTCATCACCGGGTTCACCTTGCCGGGCATGATGGACGAGCCGGGCTGGATGGAGGGGAGGCGGATCTCGGCCAGGCCGCTCGTCGGGCCGCTGGACATGTGGCGGAGGTCGTTCGCGATCTTCATCAGGGAGACAGCCACCGTATTCAGCGCGCCGGCGGCCATCACGAAGGCGTCCTTGGCGGCCTGGGCCTCGAAGTGGTCTTCCGCCTCGCGGAACGTCAACCCAGTCGCTTCTCCGATCAGGTCGATGGTCTTGCCCGGGAAGTCGGGATGGCAGTTGATGCCGGTGCCCGTGGCCGTCCCGCCGAGCGCCAACTCGGCCAGTTCACCGGACGCGTACTCCAGCCGGCGGATGCCGTGTTGGATCTGCGAGGCGTAGCCGGCAAACTCCTGGCCCAGCCGCACCGGCGTCGCGTCCATCAGGTGCGTGCGACCGCTCTTGAGCACATCGTCGAACGCCACCGCTTTGGCGGTCAGCGCTTCGTGGAAGCGCTGCAGCGCCGGCACCAGCTCCCGCGCGAGCGCTATCCGCGCCGAGACGTGCATCACCGTCGGGATCACGTCGTTGGACGACTGCGACATGTTCACGTGGTCGTTCGGGTGGATCGCCTTACTCCCGCGCCCCCCGCCGACTTGCTCTGAGGCGACGTTCGCGATCACCTCGTTCGCGTTCATGTTGGTCGACGTCCCACTCCCCGTCTGGAAGATGTCCAGCACGAACTGGTCGTCGAACCGGCCCTCGATCACCGGCTGGCAGGCCGCGATGATGGCCTCGGCCTTGCCGGCGTCCAGCAGTCCCAGCGCCTGGTTCGCGCGCGCCGACGCCTGCTTGACAATGCCCAGTGCCTCGATAAACAGGCGGGGAAAGCGGATGCCGCTGATCGGGAAATTTTCGGCGGCACGCTGAGTCTGTGCGCCATACAGCGCGTCGGCGGGCACCTTTACCTCGCCGAGCGAGTCCTTTTCGATGCGATATTCTGACATAAGAAACGAAGTCGGAATGGTGTTTTCGTGGTTGCCGGACGTATACTCGGCCAGCGCAGACAAGTTTATCGGTTCACGCTTCAAAGTTTGAGGATCAAGGTTTGTATGGAAGTGATCGCCACCGTGCCGGAAATGCAGCGCAGGGCGGATACCCAACGGGCCGCCGGCCGCCGGCTTGCGCTTGTGCCCACCATGGGCGCCCTCCACGAGGGGCACCTCTCGCTCGTCCGGAAAGCCCGCGAGGTGGCGGACGACGTGGCGGTGTCGATCTACGTCAATCCCACCCAGTTTGTCGCGGGGGAGGACCTGGACAAATACCCCCGCCCGGTCGATGAAGACCTCCTCAAACTTCGCGCGTCGGGCGCGGACGCGGTATTCCTGCCGGCGGACCGTGCGATGTACCCCGACCCCACGCACGGGCAACTCACCTGGGTGACGACCGACCACCTCGGCCGTCACCTCTGCGGCCGCTACCGCGACGGCCATTTTCGGGGGGTGACAACGGTGGTGACCAAGTTGGTCAATGCCTGCCGGCCGCACGTGGCGCTCTTCGGCCTCAAGGACGCCCAGCAGTTTGTCATCCTGAAGCGAATGTTCTTCGATCTGAATACCGGCGTCGACATCCTGGGCGTACCCACCTACCGCGAGGCCGACGGGCTGGCGGCTTCGTCGCGCAACATCTACCTCTCGCCGGCCGAACGCGCCCAGGCGCCTATCCTCCATCGGGCGATTCAGGAAGCCGAGGCGGCGATTCAGGCCGGCGCCGCGGATGCCGCGGCCGTGCGCGAGGTGCTCGCCAGCCGGATCGCTGAAGCCCCCGATGCGCGGGTGCAATACGCCGAAATCGTCGACACTGACGCGCTACAGCCTGTGGAAACGATCGCTCGAGGGCAGGAAGTGCTGGTGGCTGTGGCTGTGTTTTTTGGTAAAACGCGGTTGATCGACAACGCCTTCATTGTCGCACAGGGCTGACAGGCTGGCGTCTCCGGCGGATGGGGCGGTTTTTTTATCCGGCAAGCCCTACATTGGGTCCGCGACCACGTCGCCCACCACCACGGAGATACAGCGTCCACCCCACGGTTCGCCTCCGCAAGCTCTCCCCACCCACTTTTCGATACGCGCACGCATGCAGGGTTATTCGTTCATGCCGTCGATCCCGTTCTGCCGGCTTCTTGTGTTGATCGCCAGCCTCTTCTCCATTCCCGATGTCGCCGCGCAGGCGCTATATCCAGCCCGCATAGGGGACGCGTACGGCTTCATCAACGCGTCAGGCGATGTGGTCATCCAGCCGAGATACGATCTGGCGAGCGATTTTCAGGATGGCCGGGCGCCCGTCCAGCTGGGCGGCTTCTGGGGGTTTATCGATACAGAAGGGCAGATCGTCGTCGAGACCATGTACGAAAAGGTGTTTCCGTACTCGGAAGGATTCGCACGGGTGTCGAGCCGCGGTCAGTGGCTCTTTATCGATGAGGCCGGCGAACCCCTTACAAAGCAGAGGTACCTGGCGAACCTCGATTTCTCCGATGGCGTCGCGCCGATCCTTCGCAAGCGGAAGGCCAAGCCCCAGTGGGGATACCTCGGGGTGGATGGGGTTGAACGCATCATTCCCCGATTCCAGAGCGCGCTGAGTTATTCGGAAGGGCTGGCGCCGGTCGAAGAACGCCGGCAGGTGGTATTCGTGAAAACCGGTTCGCGCTGGGGGTATATCGATACGGCCGGAGTCTACGTCATCGAGCCGCGCTTCGACGCGGCGAAGGCTTTCTCGGAAGGCCTGGGCCTGGTGCACGTCGATGGAAGTTATGCCTTTATCGATCGCAGCGGGGCCATCCTGTTTACAGCGCCGTACGGCCAGGTGTTTAGCTACGTCGGCGGATTCTCGCGTGTCTACCAGGAAGGTCTGTGGGGCTTCCTGGACAAACAAGGCGAGCTGGCAGTGGACGTACAGTTCGATTTCGCCAACGACTTCTCGGAAGGCCTCGCGCTGGTCCGCTACGGCAACCTGTGGGGCTTCATCGGGCCGGATGGCGTCTACGCCATCCAGCCCCGCTTCAGCCGGGCCTGGAGCTTCGTCAGCGGCCTGGCCCGAGTACAGATCGAAGGGGAAACCGCCTACATCGACAAAACCGGCGTCGTGGTCTGGCCGAAATGAGCCCTGCCCTCGGGGTTCAGCACACCCTCAATGCCTGCCGTTTGGCGGCACAGGCTGTGTTTCCGCGTGGCGCTCGTAGGCGTCGATGATGTCCTTCACGAGACGATGGCGAAGGACATCCGTCCGATTGAAGTGGACGAACGCGATGCCATCGACTCCTTCCAGGATACGCTGGGCCTGGACAAGTCCGCTCTGTTCCAGGCTGGGCAGATCGGTCTGCGTCACATCCCCCGTGATGATCGCCCGGCTGTTGGCGCCCAGCCGCGTCAGAAACATCTTCATCTGCTGACGCGTGGCGTTTTGTGCCTCATCCAGGATCACAAATGCCGAGTTGAGGGTGCGCCCGCGCATGTACGCCAGCGGCACGATCTCGACGATGTGTTGCTCCAAGTAATTGGCGAGCTTGTCGTGCGAGAGCATATCCTCGAGGGCGTCGTACAGAGGGCGGAGGTAAGGATCCACCTTGTCCCGGAAATCGCCGGGCAGGAAGCCGAGGCGTTCGCCGGCTTCGACGGCAGGCCGGCATAACACGATGCGTTTCACCTGACGCGTCTTGAGCGCCGCGACGGCGAGGGCGACGGCCGTATAGGTCTTACCCGTGCCGGCAGGCCCGACGGCAAACACAAGGTCGTTGTCCCGCGCCACAGCCACCAGCTTGCGCTGATTCGCGGTCTTGGCTTTGACTACGCCGCCGTTTGGCGTAAAGAGCACGACATCCTCGGCGAGCGTGTCCGCCGGCAGGGAGGACCCCCCGCTTGTAGACACAGCCAGAACGGTCTCGACATCGTTGTCAGTGAGTTGCTTGTTCCTGTTCAGCACGAGAACGAGTTCGTTCAAAACACGCTCGACATGGTCTACATCGCTCGTAGCACCGCGCATCATCACCTGGTTGCCCCGCGCGGTAATTTGGGTGCTGGGAAAGGCCGCTTCAATCTTTCTCAGGTGGGTGTCGTTGAAGCCGTACAGCAACAACGGCTCGACACGGTCGATAATCAGTTTTTTTTCAGTCAAATTGACGATTGGCGAAACGTTAGGTAAAGGGAGACAATAACCGGCTCTGAAGTACAAGCGCCTCGTTAAAGGTGTCTTGTTATCCTTGCCGTATCACAAGCTGGGTCGTGTAACGCACCGCGATGTAACCGACAGCATGCGCGCACGCCGCTCGCAGAGCCTGGCTCCACCCATTAACTGGCCGGGTGGATATCTGGTTTCTGCATGGCCTACGGCACGAGCCGGCACAATGTTCACGACCCCTCCACAATACGCCACCCGCACTCAGCGATCAACAGTATGACGTCCCCACGCGCGCTTGTCCTGGAGTTTACCAAAATGAACGGCGCCGGCAATGATTTTATCGTGATCGATAATCGGTTTTATTATTTCAACGCCGAGGAATTGTCCAATCTCGCCCGTCGCTTCTGCCCGCGACGCACCGGGGTGGGGGCGGATGGCCTCCTGGCGTTTTCGACTCCCGAAGGGCCGGAGGCGCATTTCAGGATGCGGTACTACAACGCCGACGGCAGTCTGGGGACGATGTGCGGCAACGGCGCCCGGTGCCTCGTGCGGTTCGCGCGTCTGGCCGGGATGATGGACGAGACGCTGGTGTTCGAGTCCGACGCCGGCGTCTACCGTGCCGTCGCGGGGCCGGCCGCGTCGGATCCCGTCCGCCTCTTCGTGCGCCCGCCCGAGCGCTTCTCCCGGGCCATCCGGCTGGCGTCCGAGAGCGCGCGGAGCGCCGGCGCCTGCCATTTCATCTGGACAGGGACGGAGCACGCGGTGTGTTTCGTGGACGAGGTGACGCATGCTCCCGTGGAGCGGTGGGGCCCGGCCGTACGAAAAGACCCGGCCCTGCAGCCGGCGGGCGCCAACGTGAACTTCGTCCAGGTTGACGACCGCGGCGGGGCGGGCCATCCCGCCCGGATCACCGTCCGCACCCACGAAAAAGGGGTGGAGGCGGAAACCCTGGCATGCGGCACGGGCGCCATGGCCTCTGCCGTCGTGGCGCGCCTCGAAACGCGTATCGATACCGACGAGGTGGAGGTGACGATGCCGGGCGGGGTGCTCCGGGTGGGGTTTCAACTGGAGGCCAGCGAGGTGCGGGACCTGTACCTGGAAGGGCCGGCGGATGTGGTCTATCGCGGCACGCTGGAGGTGTGACGCGTCAATCGCCGGCGTCGAACCGGCGCAGAAAGGCCCTGGAGAGCTCGAAAACGGCCTCGAAGTCGTCCCACTCGAGCGTCTCCGGCACGTCGTCCACGCTGTGGTAGGGCTGGGTGCCGCGGTTGGTATAGAGGAAGAACCCGGGCACGCCGGCCATCAGGAAGGGGTAGTGATCACTGTTGGGCGCATTAGGCCGTTTGCCGATCCGTCCGACGTTGCCCGAAGCGTCCCCCGTGGAGGCGGACGCCGTAAGCAGCGCAAAGGCATCCGGGAAATCGGCGCCGCCCACGGCCATCACGCCGTCCTGCCCCGAGGCCACCATGTCCATGTTGAGCAGAAAGTCGATCGAAGTGAGCGGGACGGGGGGCTCCGCCGCCATCACGCGGGAGCCGATCAATCCCTGTTCCTCGCCGGAAAAGGCCACGAAGAGGAGGGAGCGACGCAACGGCTCTCGCGCGAAATGGCGCGCCAGACTCAGTATCATGGCCACGCCGCTCGCATTGTCGTTGGCGCCAGGAAAGTACACCTGAGGACCGAGTTGGCCGACATGATCGAAATGCGCTGTCACGAGGAGGTACCGATCGGGTAGCTCTGTCCCGGGCAAAAAGGCGACGACGTTGTGCGTCTCGGTGGGCACATCCTGAGCGGTCGTGAGGGTATAAGCGACATCACGCGATCCTTCGATTCCCACTTCGGGCCAGTAGCCGCGCTGGATGAGGAAGCCGGGAATGGAGGTGTTCTGCGGAAAGGGACCGTGGGATAAGGTCTCGCTCAGGAAGAAGACGGCGCGCGCGCCCATGGCGGCCGCGGCCTCCACACGGTAGAGCAGGGTGCGGGCCGCCGGCGGCATCCCCTCGGGCGCCGGCGTGGGGAGTGCTTCTTCCAACACCACGATAGCGCCGGCGGCATCCACCCCCGCATAGTCGTTGATGCCGGCCTCTGGGGCGTAGAGCCCGGCGCCGGCTCGCACCAGTCGGGCGTCGCCCGCATACGAAGCCGAGGGGCTGGAGGCGATGGGTAAAAAGCCGCGGCCCGGTGGGATCGACCGCCCGTTCAGGTGCAACTCAGGCGTCCCACGAACGAGGTCGACCGTGAAGGTAAACGGCTGCCGGTAGCCGGCGCCGGTGGGCTGCAGGCCGGCCTCGCGAAACGCCGACTCGATGTAGGCGGCGGCGCGGAGGTGGCCATCACCCTCATACCCGCGGCCCGCCATCACCGGGGACGCCAGGGTATCCACATCGCGCATGGCGGCATCCAGCCACGACTGGGCGTTCGCCGTGTGGGCCATCAGCACGAGCGCCAGGAGCAGGATCCGCCTCATGGGGTTTCGGCGGAGTAGACGATCCGGCCGCCCTCTACTCGCAGGGCTTCGACCCACTTTTGAGCCGGGTTGCCCGTCCAGATGCGGGCTTTCACGACGGCGTAGGACGCGGGCTCCCGTTGTGGAGCGGCGGAAGAGCAGGCGGCGAGGAGGAGAAGCAGGAGGGTAAATCTGGACATGGCGAAGGGTTTGAGGATTAAGGTTCGAGGTTCAAGGGGCAGTACCTTAAACCTCGAACCTTAATCCTTAAACCCTTTTACTGTAGAAAGAGCCGGCGGCGGTCTTCGATATCCGCCTGGTCGCGGAGTGCGGTCAGCCATTCGGTGGTGACCTGCTGACGGCGCTGCATGAGCAGTTCGTTGCGCAGGCGTTCGCGTTCGGCTTCCGAGATGGCCGGCGGGACCACGACTTCCGTGGCCTGTACGATGAAGGCTGCGTTGGCGCCCCGGGTCACTTCCGATACCTTTCCCTGGTCCATGGCAAGCACAAGGCCTTTAAACGCGAGGTCGTTGCCCAGTTCGCTGACGGCGCGTGTCGCATAGGTGACCAGCGACGCCACGCGGTGCGTGGTGTTGAGCGGGCCGGCGGCGCCTTCGAAGCCGTGTTGCGATACGGCATCCGACAGTTTCTGGAACTGGATATCCTCTTTCCGAGCCAGCCGGGCGCGGGGTTCGATTTCGGCCTTTACCTCATCAAACGAGCGGTAGCCTTCAGGCAGGATATCGACGAGCTGCGCGAGGACGAAGCTGTTGTCTAGTTCGACGACTTCGCTGTACGCTTCGAGCCGGCCGGCTTCCATGAGGTTGTGCAGCATCCGGCTGTTGCCGAGACCGGGGATGCAGGCCTGGTCTTTCTGAACCTGCACCTCGCTGACCGTCAGGCCGCGGCTTTCCGCTTCAACGGCGAAGTCACCGCTTTCGGTGGCAAAATACAGCAAGTCGTCCAGGCGTTCGACGATAGCGGTTTCAGTGTCGATGCTCGGGGTGACGCGCTGGGCATATACGGCCAGCCGCACATCCTGCTCGCTGCGCTGGGTGACCTCGATGAGGTGGAGCCCGAAAGACGTCTCGACGGGGCCGACCACCTGGCCGACAGTGGCGGCGAAGACCGCGTTTTCGAAGGGCTCGACCATGGCGCCGCGACCGAACCAGCCGAGATCGCCGCCGGCGTTCGAGTTCGAGTTGTCGCTGCTGAAGAGCCGGGCCATCGTCGCGAAGTCTTCCCCATTGCGGATGCGATCCCGCACTTCGATGGCTTGCTGACGGGTTGCCGCATTGGCGGCATCGTCTGCGCCGGAGGTGCGGAAGAGGATGTGGCGGGCGCGGACGACGGTTTCTTCGCTCGGGGCCGTCTCCTGGATCTTGATGATCCGATACGAATCGCCCACGAGCAGCGGCCCGACGATGCGGCCGGGCGTGAGGTCATCATACACCAGCGCGGAGACCTCTTTTTCTAGATCGTCCGCTTTGAAGAAGGCGCTTGTATAGGGCAGGTCGGAGACATGACGGGCGAGGAAGAGCGAGTCGTCTTCGGCTGCCGCAAAGGTCGTCTTGAGCTGCTCGAGCTCGGTCAGGATCGCGAGGGTGTCTTCCTTCGAAGGGGCCCGTGGGATGCTCACGTACTTGAGCGTATAGGCCTGCTTGCGTTTGAATTCCTCGCGGTTGGCGTCGTAGAAGCTGCGGATATCACGATCGGCGAAGGCGATCGAGTCATCTGGCACCGCGGCGTAACGTAGGGCGAGGTAGCGGGCGTTCACCTTGCGGTTGCGGCGCTGATACTCTTCCTCTACATCCTGGTTGGAGATATGGACGGTGGCTTCCATCAACTTCTGCAGCTTCTCACGCCGGCGCACGTCGCGCAGCTGCTCCTCGAACACGATCCAGCTCTGGCTGGCCTCCACATCTTCCAGATAGCTGCGGATCAGGTTGCGGTCCACGCCGCCCTGGCCGTCGCTGAAGGCCGGCGTGCTGGCGACCATCGGATGCGGGTTGTCGCCCAGCACCAGGTCGTACAGCTCTTCGTCGGTCACGGTGATCCCGAGCCGGTCCATCTCCTTCTCGATCAGCAGGCCGTCCACAAGCTGATTGTAGACCATGTCCCGCGTATTATCCAGCATCTGGGGCGACATGCTTTCCCCGTTGCTGCGCTGGTAGCTATCGAGCTGGTTGTTGAGCACGTTGCTGTATTGCTCGTAACTGATCACCTCGCCGTCCACGACGATGATGTCAGTCCCGGCCGTCCCGACGACGTCGAACATTCCGGTATCTTGCAACATCCACAACACACCGAATGAGATGACGAGGAAGTACAACACATACTTCGTGTTCTCCCTCATTTTGTTCATCATTCCCATAAAATACGCTTGCCGCTAAGGATTGGTCGCGAACAGGGCCTGCTGCCGGTACCGTCCCGGTGCACGGCCTGAACCGCGTGCTGGATGGCCGCTACGTGGGGTGAAACAATCTTCCGGCTCCTCGCCGCACAGGGGTGGCGACAAGGGGGCCGTTTAGTAGCGTCGAATTTCGAGCGGGCTACTACTACGCGACTGCCGTTTTGTTCGAAAGCGGCCGGCGAAGCCCTGAAGAATTGGTGCGAAGCATCCGCCGAGGCTCCGGGAGGCTCAGCTTACGAGCGACTTGCTGTTGGCGAGGTGGTTACGGAGCGTGGCGAGCACCTTACCCAGGATCTGCGAGATGCGGGCTTCGGTGAGGCTGAGCAGCTCTGCGATTTCACGCAACGTGAGGCTTTCGAAGTAATACAGGGCGAGGATCGTCTGTTCGCGTTCGGGGAGTTCTTTGATGAGCGTGCTGAGGTAGGCATGGAGCGATGCCTTCTCGATCCGGTCGAAGGCGATCATGGCATCGTCGTTGGGGAGCGTCTCCACGACGGTTTGTTCGCCCTCGCTGCTGGCGGTGTCGTAGAGCGAGAGCGCGAAGCGGCACTGGGCGTCGGTGAGGAGGGTATGGTAGTCGGGCAAGGTGAGCCCGAGGTACTCGGCCACCTCATGATCGTGTGGTTCGGCGCCGAGGGATTGGCGCAGGGTTTCGACGGCCTGTTGGGCTTCGGCGAGCTGGCGCCGGCGTTCGCGGGGCAGGGCGTCGATGGAGCGGAGATAGTCCACCAGCGCCCCCCGGATGCGGCCATAGGCATAGGAAACGAAAGGGGTGCCGCGCTCGGGGTCATACCCGTCCAGCGCCTGGAGCAGCCCCAGCAGGCCGACATTTTCCAGGTCCTCTCGCGAGGCCAGTGGATGATCGGGGATGCTGAGCCGGCCAACGAGTGAACGGACCAGGGGGATCGCGGCGATCACGACGGCTTCCCGATTCTTTGGAGTCGGCGCGGCGGCATGGAGTGCGGCGAGGCTTTGAAGGTCGTGCGTCATGGGGACGTATACGGATATCGGCGGCGAGAAAAGGGCAGTGGGCTCAGCGTGTCACGGGTCGGACGGATGCGGCTCATCGCTCGCTCACGGTCTCGGAGGACACTCTGGCGTCTTCGGTCTGTGCAGTTGCCGGGATCGAGAGGAGGATGCGCTGGATGAGGCTACCGCCGATCGTGAGGATCAAATACACCAGGGCGCCCAGGCCCACGCTCACGAAGAGGGTGCGTTCTATCGAAGCGTTGTTCCAGATCAGATTCAAGAAACTGACCACGCCGACGAGGCCGCTGAGTTGGATGAAAAGGGCTTGCATCGTTCGTAGGATAGACGAGAAGGTGATGTGCTGGAAAAAGACAAGATGTGTGCCAGCGGATGAGGGATGCATGTGGCGAATGTGTCACGCCGCCGGCGTCCCACGCGTTCAGTTGAAGCTGATCGGCTCGAGCGCTAGCTGCCGCCCCTTCACGAGGTTGTGGCACATGGTGCGAAAGGCTTCTTGAACCGGGCCGGGCGTGCGTACGGCCGGCTCCTGGACGGACACCGAGCGTCGGATGAGCGGGGAAAAAGGTACCCAACCCAAGTAATTAGTTGCCCGGCCGGTGAAGTGACGCGTCACCTTCCCAAATCGATCGGCGACGCTGGTGGCGTCCTCCTCGGAGTCGGCGAAGTTGACGACCGCGCACATCGGATAGTCCGGGTCGAATTCCCAGATCATCCGCGCCAGCCGGTAGGCGTCGGAGATGGCGGTGGGCTCGCCCACGAGGACGAGCATGCCCACGTCGGCGCGGTCCATGGCCCAGCGCACGGCGCCTTCGGTGCCGGCGGGGGCGTCCAGAATGATGAAGGCGTGGTCCTGCCGGAGCTCGTGAATGAGTTCGTCCAGCGCGTCGAACAGCCGGCCCTCGCGGGTCTCGGTTCGCCCCGCCTCGGCGGCGCCCATGATCAAGGTGATGCCGGCGGCGGTGCGATGAAGCACCTGCTCCTTCCGGGTGGTCTTGCGGACGAGGTCGATGACGCTCCCGGCCGGCTGCTCGTTGAGCAGCAGCGCACACGCTCCCTGGCCGAGGTCTACATCGATCAGCGCCACCTGATGCCCCTCGGCCGCGAGGGTCTCCGCGAGGTTGACGCTGACGATGCTTTTGCCGACCCCGCCTTTCCCGCTGGCGACGGCGATAATCGTTGAAGTACGTTTCATGAATTGCTATTAAATACTGGCGTTACGCCGGGTCTGCGAGGAGACGCAACGTTTTGCGTCTCTACGGTTTGGAAACCGGCGTTTTTACCCGTTTCTGGCCGCCGCTGCGTAACGTCATTTAAATACCTGGAACCTGCAACCTGGAACCTGCAACCTACATCAGCTGCATCATCTCCTCGACAAACCAGCTCGGCGAAAACGCGCCGACCCCATCTGGGATGCGCGGGCTCGAGGAGGCGAACTGAACGGGAAGTTGGATCTGGATCATCCATTCGGCGATGCGGCCCCAGCTCCGTGTCTCGTCGAGGTGCGTGAGCGCCACGGCGTCCGGCTGGAGGGGCATCCGCTTGAGGTAGTCGGGGTCGAAGTCCTCCAGCGCCCGCGTGGCGTTGAGCACCAGATGCACTTGAAGCGGCATCAGCGGCTCGACGAGCCGTTTGAGGTGCTGGAGCGTCTTACGGGCGGCGGCTTCGTGGACCGGCAGCGGGGGGGTGTCGATGAGTACTTTTTCGAAGGTCTGGGCGCGGTCCAGGGCCTGGATCATCTCCTCGGGAGTGCGCACGCTCTGGACGGGAATGCCGAACTGCCGAAAGTAGTCGGTCGGGTTGAGGTACGGCAGGGCGCGGTCGTCCTCCGGCATGATCGAGATCACCGTCGTGTGATGCCGGCCAAAAAAGCTGGGATGTTTGGCCAGTTTGAGCAGGGTCGTGGTCTTGCCGGCGCCGCTCGGCCCGATCATCATCAGGGGGCCGTTGTACCGCTTGGAGACGGTGGGCTCGAGCGCGAGGCGAATCTCCTGGGCGAGCGCCCAGCGGACCTTCTCTCGATCCCCATCGGGCTCGTACCCGCGGGTGATGAGCGCGTCGAACAGGCGGGTCACGGTGGAGGGGCGCATGCCCTGGCGGAGCAGCTTCGCGTAATACACGTTGGCCATCCAGCGTTGGCCGGCGCCGATGATCGAGCTCTCGAAGCGCCGATCCAGCATATCCAGCCGTTCGTGCAGGACACGGAGCTGGGCCTCGAGCAACTCTTCGAGCCGCTCGGGCAGCGTGGGCACGAGGGCCTGCGCCGGCTGCGGCATGTTCGACCCCGAGGGCATCGTGCCGGTATAGAGCCGGTTGCGCCCGGCGGCTGGACCGCCGCCCGTGGCGGGCACGACGGCTCGCTGTTCGGCGGGTGGGCGGGTCGTCGGCGGTAGATCGTAGGAGAATAACCCGGCGTCGGATGTCGCTGCGCCTCCGGCATGGGCGTGCTGCGGCTGTTCGACGGCGCGCGGCCGGGGCTGTGTCCGGTTCTGTGTCCGGTTCTGTGTCCGAGCGTAGCCATACCCCGCCGCCGCGGGTTCGGCGAGCGGTTTCGCCGGCGTCTGCTGAGGCAGCCTACGGCCGGCGTTCAGATTGGCCGGCACATCGACCATCACAGTGATGCGCGCCGGGGTGTCGCCCTCGGCGGGAATGGATTCGAGAAGCACCACGTCGTCGCCCAGCAACCGACGCGCTTCGATCAGCGCCGCATGGATGCTGGTGCCGGTGAGTGTTTTGACTTTCATGTACGGCGAAATCCTAATGTGGAAAAAAGACTAGCGTAGTGAAATGACCGGTCGGTACCCGCCAGACGGGATCAGGCCAGTTGCTTCAATTTGAGTGGCTCGATGACCTCTACCGAGATGCTGGGGATCAGGTCGTTGTACGACAATACCGTGATGTCCGCCAGCATGGGCGAGAGGAAGTTGAACAGCGTGGCGCGAAGCACGGGCGACGTGAGGAGCACCGGCGCGCGGGCGTTACTGATAAGCTTTTTGGTCAGCCGATCGGCCTCTTTGACGAGGCGTTCCATCTCGGCCTGTTGCAGCCCGAGCGTGCTCGGATTTAGCTCGCCCTGTTGGGCCTTTTCGAGCAACAGTTGTTCCAATTCGGGGGCCAGCACGATCGCGTGGAGCGTACCGTCCGTGCCGGCGTATTGCCGGCTGATCGTCGCCGACAACGCCGCGCGGGCGTATTCGGTGAGCACATCGATGTTTTTGGTGAGTGTTGCGTGGTCCGCCAGCGATTCGAGGATCGTGACGAGGTCCCGGATGGGCACCGTTTCCTGCAACAACCGCTTCAAGACTTTCTGGATGGCGCCCACGGACAGCAGGTTGGGCGACAACTCTTCCACCAGTGCCGGCGCCGTTTCGGAAACCTTGTCCACCAGCTTCTTCACCTCCTGCCGGTCGAGCAACCGGTAGGCGTTTTTGCGGAGTACCTCCAGCAGGTGCGTGGTGATCACGGCCGGCCCCTCGACCACCGTCAGCCCGAGGCGTTCGGCCTCCGGCAGGTTGCGTTCGGCGATCCACAGGGCCGGGAGCCCGAACGTGGGGTCCTTGACCTTGATGCCGGACGGCGGGTTCTTGATGTCGTCGGGCAACAGCGCGAGGTAATACCCCGGCATGATCTCGCCTTCGCCGATCGGGTTGCCGCGCAGCTTGATGGCGTACTGGTTGGCGCCCATGCTGACGTTGTCGCGGATGCGCACGGGCGGGATGACGATGCCCAGCTCGAGCGCCAGCTGCTGACGCAGCATCCGCACCCGGTCCAGCAAGTCGCCCTGTTGATTGGGGTCGACGATCGAGATGAGCGCGTAGCCTATTTCGAGTTCGAGCGGATCCACAAGCAACAGGTCGGTCGCGGTATCGGGCATCTCGCTCGGCGCCGGCGCGCCGGCCAGCGTGGCGTGCTCGTCGGCGCTGCGGAGATCCTCGACGATCCGGTGGCGGCCCAGGAGCACCATGGCGCCGGCCAGCAGCCAGAACGGCAACAACGGCAGGCCGGGGACGAGGCCGAGCGCGGCCAGAAACAGACCGGTGATGAGGATCGGATGGGGCTTGTTGAAGAGCTGTGTCTTGAACTCACTTGCCCAGTTCGAGGCGTTGCTGGCGCGGGAGACGATGAGACCGGCCGATGTCGAGATGAGCAGCGAGGGGATCTGGGCGACGAGGCCGTCGCCGATCGAAAGCAGCACGAAGGTCTCGGCGGCATCGGTAAAGGACATGCCCTGTTGGAGCATGCCGACGATCAGGCCGCCGACGATGTTGATTGCGGTGATGATCAGACCGGCGACCGCGTCGCCGCGGACGAACTTGCTCGCGCCGTCCATCGCGCCGTAGAAGTCGGCCTCGCGGGAGACCTCCTCGCGCCGCTGCCGGGCCTCGGTTTCGTCGATCAGGCCGGCGTTTAACTCGGCGTCGATCGCCATCTGCTTGCCGGGCATGGCGTCCAGGGTGAAGCGTGCGCCCACCTCCGCGATACGGCCCGAGCCTTTTGTGATGACGACGAAGTTGATGATCACCAACACCAGGAAGATGATCGCGCCGACGACGTAGTTGCCCGCGACGACGAACTGGCCGAAGGCGGTGATCAGCTGGCCGGCCTCGCCCTCGCTCAGGATGAGGCGGGTGGAGGCGACGTTCAGCGACAGCCGGAAGAGCGTCGTCATCAACAACAAGCCCGGGAAGATCGCGAATTCCAGCGGCCGGACGGCGTAAAACGCCGTGAGCAAGATGCCAATGCTCAGGGCGATGTTCGTCGCGAGCAGCATGTCCAACACGAAGCCCGGCAAGGGCACGACCATCACGAACAGAATCATGATCATCGTGACGGCCATCAGGCCTTCGCCGTTGAACAGCTTGAATGCCGGCGGTGCCTCGAGGGTGGGCGAGCCGGAAGGAAGTAGACGTGCCACGGGGATTGGAGTTGTCGGCGAGCGGCGTGCGCCCGGCGTGCGTTAGAGAGGCGTTGTCATCCTGCTTTCGGGACGCCGCCCTTACGCTTCCGGTAGATGGAAGCGAGGATCGTCGCGACGGCCGGGTACAGGTCCTCGGGTATGATGTGTTCTTCTGGAACGCTGCGATACAAAGCGCGGGCCAACGGCGGCTCTTCGATCACCGGGATGCCCTCAGCGATGGCCAGGTCGCGGATGCGGAGCGCCCGTTTGCGGATCCCCTTCACGAGCACCTGCGGCGCCGGCGCCACGCCGGGGTCGTACCGGAGCGCCACCGCGTAGTGCGTCGGGTTCGTGATCACCACATCCGCCTTGCTCACGGCGTGGTCCAGCCGCGGCCGGCGTAGCAGTTTCATGGCCAGCTTGTAGCGCTGCTTCTTGACCTTCGGATCCCCCTCGGATTGCTTCCGCTCGTCCTTCACTTCCTGCTTGGACATCTTCAGGTTCTCCTTGAATTTGAACCGCTCGTAGGCGACATCGATTATGCTCAGCACGACGAGCATCGAGATGATCTTAAAAAACAGGCCCATGATCCAGACAGCCGCCGCGCTGAAGATGGCCGGCAGCGGCAGGGTGTGTAGTAACAGAATATGGGGAAACAGGCCTTCGATGTGGAAGTAGGCGATCGGGCCGACGATGGCAATTTTGAGGAACGACTTGAAGAAGTTGAAAAGCCCGGTCTTCGAGAAGATGCGCTTCGCGCCGTTGATGATGCTGACCTTCTTTAATTTTGGGGCCAGCGGCTTGGCGGTAAAGTTCCATCCGGATTGGGCGATGTTGAGTACGACCCCCGTCGCCATCAGGATGAGTAGGAACGGGAGAATGATCGCGCCTGTACGCAGGATCAAATCGCGAAAGAGGCTCTGGACCGAGGCGCTGTCCAGGCTCGTCTGGCTGGACGCAAAAAGCAGGTCGGACATGATATTCTGCATCCGCTCGAAGCCCCAGCCGGCGCCGCCTGCAAGCACGCTGATGCCGATCAGCAACATGCCGACCGACAGCACCTCCTGCGACTTGAAGACCTGGCCCTGGCTGCGGGAGTCGGACTTCCGTTTTGATGTGGGGTCCTCTGTGCGTTCGTCTTTTTCTGCCATCGTCGGAAGACCTGGATAAGGAAGCGTCGTGAGCCGGCGAACCGGAAAAAATGCATCTCGTGCCAAACCCTTTTTTCCGGCTTGGCGTGACGCGTCATCTGCCGCGTGTCAAGCCTTATCGGGGAGCGATGGCCTCGATCATAGCGGACATGTCCTCCACCATCTGCACGAAGAGCTCGGGGACGATGGGGAGGAAATGCTGGACGTAGAAAAAGGTGATCGCGAGGCCGACCAGCAGCTTGAGCGAAAGGCTCAGGGAGAAGATCTCGGTCTGCGGAGCCACGCGGGCGAAGATCCCCAGCGTCATGTCCACCAGGAAGATGGTGAGCATAAACGGCGCCGCGAGCCGCAGCGCCGTCACAAACAGATCGCCCGTCCACGACATCATCACCGGGCCGGCCAGGTGCAAGTCCGCGCCGGCGAGCGGCACCACGTAGAAGGACGCATTTAGCGCCCTGATCACCTGATGATGCCCGTCCAGGATCAGGAAAAGCAGTAGGGTGAGCATCGTCAACAGGTTGCTGATCGGGTTCGACGCCTGGCCATCCGCCGGGCTGATGACCTGCGAGATGCTGAACGCCATCTGAAAGCCGATGAAGTCGCCGGCAAACCGGATCGCAAAAAAGATGAACCGCGCCGCGAGCCCGAGCACCGCCCCCGTAAGCGCCTCCACGATCACGTAATACGCGAGCGCGATAGGCACCGTCGGCGTCAGCCCCTCGGGCATCGGCACGATGCCGGCCAGACCGTACGCCATCGTGATGGCGAGCATCACTTTCACCCGCACCGGTATAAACGGCTGCTCGAAAAAGGGCGAAGCCATGAGCAAGCCGGCGATCCGTACGAACACCAGGAAGATGTACAGCAGGTAATGCGGATCGAGGATGGACAAAATGGCGATTAGCGATTAGCGATTAACGGCCACAAACGGGTAATAATGCCGGTTTAAAAAACCGTGGAGACGCAACACATTGCGTCTCCATGCAAGCCCCCCGTACCATCGATTAGTACCGTGAAACAAGTCCGTGCATGATTGTGACGATTGTCACCGCGAGACCTGGGGGATGAATTGCATTACATGCGTCGTGAAGTCGGTCAGCATCTCCAGCATCCAGGGCGCCAGTAACAGCAGCACGACGGCGATGGCGAGGATCTTCGGGATGAACGAGAGGGTCATCTCCTGGATCGAGGTCATGGCCTGAAACAGGCTTACCAGTAGCCCCACGACGAGCGCCGTGCCCAGCAAGGGCGCGATGATCATCAAAGCGGTACGGATAGCCTCCTGCACCCAGAATAGCGCGACGTCGGTGTTCATCTGGTTGGTTTAATATTCAAGGTTTAATGTTCAACCGTTCACTTTTCACTTTTCACTTTTCACTTTTCACTTTTCACTTTTCACTTTTCACTTTTCACTTTTCACTTTTCACTTTTCACTTTTCACTTTTCA
>JAWXAX010000020.1 GCA_034439735.1 Rhodothermales bacterium
ATACGAGGGGGAGGTGCAAGAGTCGGGCCGGGGGGATTCAGGGGGGACTACGTCGCGCGGTAGGTCGATGTAAACGCTCCCCCTATTCCGACCGCGTGCTCGGCCAGGCGCCGCAGCAGGTCATTCGTGACGCCGATGTACAGCACGGTTCGCCGGCGATTACTCAGTATGTAGACGCTATAGGTGCGATTCATATGGAAGAGGGTTTCTCTTCCTAGACGTATTGAAAGGCGGTTTCATACCCTCATCCCAAGTCATCCTGAGCGTAGTCGAAGGACCTCCCGGACGTACGAGAGGTCCCTCGATAAGTATTGAAGGGCGGTTACATACCCTCATCCCAAGTCATCCTGAGCGTAGTCGAAGGACCTCCCGGACGATCGAGAGGCCCTTCGACTACGCTCAGGGTGACTCGATTTTTTTGGTGTTTCGCCATGGTGCCCGGTGTTTTTGAGTACGATGTTGCAAATAGCGTCATCCTGAGCGTAGTCGAAGGACCTCCCGGACGATCGAGAGGCCCTTCGACTACGCTCAGGGTGACTCGATATTGCTGGTTTCGCTAACCTGCCCGGTTTTTCGAGAGGTCCCCCCGCCTTCGCGGGGGCAGGCTTTCTTCGCTCCATCTTGCCGCAGCGGGCCCCGGGTGGTATGAATGAGGGAAGGCATCCATCCCCATCAAACCCCGTTGCGCGAGCCATGAATACGCTGAAATCCCTGACCCTTTGCATCGCATTTGTGGGTGTCGCCACCCTGTTGACCTCCTGTAAGGACAAAGAGGAGGGAGACCGCCTCGACGACATCATCACCGAGATCCGGCTGGACGACTTTTCCGGCGAGTTCGTCAACGAAACCTTCCCGGAGGACGCCTCGAACCCCCAGTGCCCGACGGTCAACGGCAGCAGTGAGATCGTTCGCGGCGGCTCAATCGTGCTGCAGGTCGACGTAGCCGACGGCGCGGACCAGCTAGTGGTCGGCAGCGGCGGCGAGGAAGGAGGGTATTTCCGGTTTAATCTCCAGGAGGCCTCCGCGCGCGTTTTCCAGCAGGGCGCGTCCTCCGGAACGGGGCAGGCGTTGCTCCAGCGCAAGTATCCGAAAGCCGGCGAAACGATGCGGCTCGACGCCTCGCAGCAGCAGATCGAAACCTACATCGTGTTTATCACCCTCGCGCAGGACGATGAGATGACCGGCTTCACGTTTCGGCTTGGTTATCTGATCGATGGCGCCCCGAGCTGCGCCGAATCCCATCCGGTGGAGATCAACGAGACCGCCGCCACGTCCGGCGAGCTGCAAGTGTCCCTGAACTGGAGTAACGCGGTGGACATGGACCTCCATGTCGAGACGCCTGACGAGGAGGATATCTATTATGGGGAACGGGTTGGCATGGCCGGCGGGTCGCTGGACCTGGACTCGAATGCCTCGTGTTTTATCGATGGGGTCAACAACGAGAACATCACCTGGGCGGGAGAGACGCCGGCCTGCGGCGAGTACATCGTGCGCGTAGACCTGTGGAGCGCCTGCGCGCTCCCGGGTCCGTTTCCGTACGTCGTGACCGTGAACAATAAAGGGACGATCGAGACCTTCACGGGCTCGTTCCTGGCATCGGAGGAGACGGAAGGGGGCGCTTTCGACGGCCGCGTGATCACGACGATCGATGTGTGCGGCGCGGGGAAGGTTGAATTGTAGTTCCGAATCGTGGACTGCTGACATCGTGTGTAGAGACGCCCCGGTGGGGCGTCTCTACCTGATTGGCGAGAATGATCGCCTCGGCGTCGTTTCATGGCGTCTATTTCAGTGCAAATCGCCATGCGTTTTTGCGACTTTCTCCACTCACCCTTGCGTTCGGGTGCGGAAGGAAAACAATAGGTGTTTGTCGATTTGCAATTGATAGTACGCCTTTAATGGCTCGGATAGAGCGTGTGCTTCGTTGCGGAGATTGACTTGAAACTTCCTCCATTCGATCAGAGATCGGTGTGTCGGTAGACGCGAGTAGAAAGTCGCGAAGCCTGGCGGAGAAGCACATAATCAGTCGGGGTTTGGTGTATTCCAATAGCTGCATGAAAGGGGGTATGCACAATTGTAGATCCCGTTCAGAAATCTCATGCTCCTTGCTGGACCGGAAAAAACAGAAATTACTCTGGCCAATATCCTCAAGCTCTTTCGCACTGAAATATTCCGGGAGCATACTCCTGATACGTGCGAATGAACCAAGGTCGCCATTACTCATCTCCATAAATGGCCGTACTGGCATGCTGGGCTGGGGCGAATGGCAGTCTGTCTTGCTCGCCCCCCAGTTGAAACCGAGCAACAGAATACATTCTGGCTTCAGAGGCGTGGCGCTGAGCGAGTAATGCCAGTTTTTGCCGCCGTGATTCTGCTTGACATCGGACTGGTTGTACGCAATGTCGACCTCCGCCAAGAGTCTGGTGAATTGATCTTCCGTCATCGGGTTGCCTTCTGGTGAGAACAGGTGATTTCGCCCGCTGCGGAATAGGCGAGGACCTCCTTTTGCGGGGTGTATATTCTGAAACGTGTTATATTGGCCGCGCCCCTATAATTCATTCGTGCCGGAAACCCGTCTGGCGAAATCCGTCGCTGATGTAGTCCCCTGGGTCCGGCCGCCTTAAACTACGGCTACGATACATGCGCCTCTACGCCGGCTCCTCCCGTCAATTCATTCAGGACACGACTCAGAACCAGATCGCCGGCAAGTTAAAGGAGGCGTTCTTCGCCTTCTATGGCTTTAATCCCTCCCCTGGTGAACAAAACTCGTGGACAAATTCCCTCCGCGCCCTCGCCCTTGTGTTTTCGCAGGCCAGATTGGACGACCACGGGGTGATCTTTGAATACCAACTGCCGTTGAGTTCGAAGCGCCTCGACTGTATGGTTACCGGACGCGATGAAGCGGGCTCCGACAAGGCGGTGATCATCGAACTCAAACAGTGGCAGATCTGCGAGGTCTCAACGGGCGACGGCGAGGTGGTCACCTTTGTGGGCGGTGCGAAGCGCGACGTGTTGCACCCGTCTGTGCAGGTAGGCAATTATCATCGCTACCTGTGCGACACGCATACGGCGTTTTATGAGGGCGCGTCGCCAGTGGAGCTACTGGCGTGCAGTTATCTGCACAACTACAGCTTCGATCCACATGACGCACTGTTCGACCCGAAGTTTACGAGCCACCTGGACACCTACCCGGTGTTTACGGCGGACCAGACCGAGCATCTCACGGGCTTCCTTACGACGCAAGTGGGCGCCGGCGACGGCATGGAAGTCCTGCGCCGCGTGGAAGAAAGCCGGTATCGCCCGAGCAAGAAGCTCATGCAACACGTGGCCAGGGTGATCGACGGGCAGCCGCAGTACGTGTTGCTCGACGAACAGCAGGTCGTGTATGACAAGGTCTTCGCCGCGGCGCGGGGTGGCTTTCACGACAGGAAGAAGACCGTGCTCATCATCAAGGGCGGCCCGGGTACCGACAAGTCGGTCGTCGCGATCAATCTAATGGCGGACCTTCTCCGCAAGGGATACAATGCCCACTATGCGACGGGGTCGCGGGCGTTTACAGAGACACTGCGCAGAGTGATTGGCAATAGGGGCGGGATCCAGTTTAAATACTTTAACAGCTATATGGAAGCGCAACGGGACGAGATCGACGTGCTCATCTGCGACGAAGCGCACCGGATTCGCAAGAATAGCAATAACCAGTGGACGCCGGCCTCAAAGCGTAAAGCCATCCCGCAGATCGAGGAGCTACTTTACGCCGCAAAGGTTTCGGTCTTCTTTATCGACGACGATCAGGTCGTTAGACCGGACGAGATTGGGTCTGTAGCGCACATTAAGGAACACGCCGCTGCGTTTGACGCACGCGTAGAGGAATACGAGTTGGAAGCCCAGTTCCGGTGCAACGGGTCGGACGGCTTCTTGAACTGGGTCAATAATACACTCCAGATCCGTCGTACGGCGAATGCTCTCTGGCATTCCGCCGAGGAGACCTTCGATTTCAAAATCTACGAGTCGGTGCATGCGCTGGACGAGGCGATCCGGCATAAGGTAGCCGAAGGAGCTACGGCACGGCTGACCGCTGGCTATTGCTGGCCCTGGTCGAAAAAGGTATTGATGGACGGCTCTCTTGAAAACGATGTAGTCATCGGCGACTTTGCCCGGCCGTGGAATGCGCGGTCGGATGTGACGGGACTGCAGAAAGGCATTCCGAAATCGAACCTCTGGGCCTACGAGCCCGGTGGTATAGATCAGGTGGGGTGTGTCTATACGGCGCAGGGGTTCGAGTTCGACTACGTCGGGGTCATCTTCGGGACCGACCTGCGCTACGACCTGGATGCTCAGTCGTGGATCGGCGACAAAACGGCTTCCTACGATAGTGCATTAAAACGCTCGAAGGAACAGTTCCTGGGACTGGTCAAGAACACCTACCGTGTCTTGCTATCACGCGGCATGAAGGGGTGCTACGTGCATTTCCTGGACAAGAACACGGAGCGGTTTTTCAAGAGCCGGATGATGGGGTGAGAGGTAGAGCCGCTTCATAACAGAAAAACCATTGGGGAAGTTCTGTGACCTTATGGGAATGGTGCGGGATCCTGAAAGCAGGGTCAGTAGAAGATCAAATTGAGATGGATATATATGACGACTTTTGACAGCACGAAAGCCTCGCTAAACGACTTACTCAGGGAGATCCTTGAGGGAAAGATCCAATTGCCCGACTTCCAGCGCGGTTGGGTCTGGGACGATGATCACATTCGCGATCTGCTCGTGAGTATCGCACGGTCTTTTCCAATCGGTGCTGTCATGCTCCTTGAAGCCGGCGGTGAGGTACGTTTCGAGACTCGCCCCGTTGAAGGACTTGAAGACAGGATTCCAAAGGGCCAAGCGCCAGAGAAACTGATACTTGACGGGCAGCAACGCCTGACAACGCTTACGCAGGCACTTGCGCTCAAAGAACCTGTACGCACCACTACGGCTAAAGGGAAGAAGATCAAACGGCACTACTACTTCGATATCCAGAAGGCTCTGGACGCTCCGCATGCGTTGGAAGAGGCGGTTCTCGCTGTCGATGAGAATCGTCAAGTTCGTAGCAACTTCGGACGCGATGTCGAACTTGACCTGTCTTCGACAGAGTTGGAATGCCGCCAGCTCTTTTTTCCCTGCAATCAGATTATGAGCTCTGACGCGTGGGAAGCTACCTTGCATCGGGTCGCGCCTGAACAGTTCGGGACGTACATGTCTTTCAGAAGCCAGATACTGACACCGTTCCGGAACTACCAGCTCCCTGTCATCCAACTGAAAAAGGAGACGTCCAAGGAAGCCGTCTGCCTTGTTTTTGAAAAGGTGAATACGGGCGGGGTGCAGTTGTCCGTATTTGAGCTTATCACGGCTAGCTACGCTGCGGACGGATTCAACCTTCGTGACGACTGGTTCGGTTCTAAGACGCGCAAGGTGGATTCTCGCAAAGAACGATTGGAAAAGGACCCGCTCCTCAGAGGAATCGAAGCGACCGAATTTTTGCAGGCGATCAGTCTGCTGCACACGGCCGAACTGCGAGAGAAGGATCTCAGGGATGGTAAATCGGGCAAGCAAGTGCGTCCGGTAAGTGCCAAACGCGCTGATGTGTTGCAGTTACCATTGGAATCGTGGAAAAAGTGGGCCGATGAATTAGAGGCGGGGTTCCACAATGTGGCGCGCTTTCTACGAAAAGAGTGCTTCTACAGCCGGCGTGAACTACCCTATAGCACCCAATTGGTACCCTTAGCAGCTGTACTTGCGCGGCTCAAAGACCGTTGGCGTGAGCCTCGGATTTATGACAAGCTGGCGCGTTGGTTCTGGTCCGGCGTGCTTGGAGAGCTTTACGGCGGTGCGGTTGAGACACGGATGGCCAACGACTTCGATGAGCTGTTGCGTTGGTTTGAAGAGGACGATAGTCTCCCACGCACGGTACGAGATGCTAACTTCCAGCCCGAACGTTTCGACACGCTGCGCTCTCGGCTAAGTGCCGCCTACAAGGGGATCAATATACTTGTACTACGAGAAGGCTCGAAGGATTGGTTCTGGAAAGCCAGTATCCGGGAGCTTGACGCGGATGAGATCGCACTGGACATCCATCACATTTTCCCTCGCGACTGGTGCGAAAAACAAGGAATTAGCAGGGACCTATACGATAGCATTCTCAATAAGACGCCTATCTCGTACAAGGCGAATCGAAAAGTGGGTGGTGATGCGCCATCTCGGTATCTGCCGAAGATTCAGCAGGAGAAGCAAGTCGGCTTGAACGACACCGAGATGGATTCATTATTGTCAAGTCACGCACTATCTCCTGGTTTGTTACGACAAGATGCGTTTGGTGATTTTCTGGAAGATCGTCGCATAAGATTGTGTCGGCTGGTCGAGAGGGCAATGGGGAAACCGGTAATTCAGTACCCTGAGGGCGATGAATACGAGGACTAATTCGATGCTACCCTGGTGCCGCGATCTTGTCTTGCCAAGTTGTTTGTTGAGACGTGGTAGCATTCTGGATCTACCAGGATCGGTTCAGGCTGTATATAGTGTTGAGTGCTGTTCTTATTCCTCAAAGTAATCGCTATCCAACTGCGGTATCTTTCTAATCATGCTGCTGACTCCCACTTCGTGTTCTATCATGAGGGAAGCAAGCCGCTCACCATCGATGAGTACCATATTGGCCCTACGGGCTGAATCCACAGCCGGCCTTGAGACCATACCCGAAGTGATAAAAACGCCTTTGTTGGCACCGTTGAGCTGAAGTGCGCCAACAAATCCCTGGATCTCTGGACTGCCTACAGAGCCCTTCCAGCGCTTGGCCTGAATGTAAACCTTCTCCAATCCCAGTTTGTCCAACGATATGATGCCGTCGATACCGCCATCGCCCGAGCCGCCCACGCGTTGGAGGGAATCTCTGTTGGCGCCATAGCCCATCGCGAGCAGTAGGTCGAGGACAAGTTGCTCAAAGAATTCTGGGGTGGCCTTCATGACATACTCGTGGATTTGCCTGGATACGCTTGCCCGGATTTCCTGCAGTCCTTCCTCGATTTTTTCCTCAGGACTTTTTTCATTTTGGTCTGTATCCGGAGGCGTTGGTCCTGTCGGTTGATGTGGTTGAGACAGATCGACAAGGGGGGTGTTCCGATTTCTAAGGGCGATGTCGTGGGCTACAAACTCTGGCACCCTGCCTCCATGCTTTTCAAGAAGCAGCTTTCCATCGTTTGTGATCTTCCAATGTCCGCGTCGCGGAGCGTCAGCCAAGCCACTTCGCTTCAGAGCGTCCTGTGCCCAGCCAATCCGATTTATGTAAACAGGTTGTGTGCCACTTGGCAATAGTTCGCGTTTGTCCTCTGCGGTCATGCCAACCATCTCGGCAATCCCGGCATACACATCGGCGGTTTTTACGGGACCGTCCCTGCTGGCAAGTAGCCGTAGGAGCGGATCGATCATCGATTTGTAGGTGGGGATCTGTGTACTCATGTTCGTTTTAATTAATTTTTTCCCAATGAATTCTGAATCGGTTCAGTATCTGCAGATGCTTCCGGTTTCGTAGTTCGCTGTACTCGTTTCACATAGTCATGGAATTCAGGGTCTGCGCTGAAATCTTCTTTTAGTTCTTGCCACTCTCTGATAAACAGAGGACTCCTCAGCGTTCTATTAATCTCGCCCTCCCAGATATTCCACACCTTTTTGGAGATGTACTTGCTCTGGTAAAGCGCATACTCCTCGGCGCAAAGATTCAAGTAGCGTAATACGTTCCTTGACAATTGTGGACTGGGGGAAGGTGGGTTATTTACCAAAAGATGAACACGAGAGTGATCATGGTGACGAGAGAACTCCTCCATCACTTCATCATACCGCTTCGTGTATTCGATGAAGATAGTAGCATGTGCCTCGCGACGATGGATGACGTACATAAACCATAGGCCGGCTGCGGCTGCAACAAGGGAAATGGTTTCGACGAAGGGCTGGATTGATTCGAAGGACTCCATGAGCACGGCAGCTAGTTGTGATTTTTGCAATTCGACCATGAGTGGTTTATCCCGCTAACTCAACCCCAACGCCTTAAACGCCGCCGCCCGCAGATCCCCGTAGAATATCGGATCCACATTCTCCAGCACCTCCGAACTCACTTCCATGAAGCTCCGCTTGTTCTCAATAGGGATAAGCACCCGCTTGGCGCCATTATCCATCGCCACCTGCAGCGGCTCGGTCAGCGACCGGAGTGGTTTGATGTTGCCCTGAATGCTCAAATCGCCCAACACCACCAATCCGGGTTGCGGCGAGGCTTTGCGGAGCGCGGAGTACGTCGCGACGAGAAAACCAACCCCCACCTCGGCCTCCACGCGGTTGCCGAGCAGGTCGATGGCCTCCACGTGCAGATCGGTCACATCGATCGCGTGGTCGAGGCCATAGGCTGTCTTGTTCGAGCGCAGGTAGTTGAAGGCGCGGTTGATGGACTCTTTCATCGCCCCACTCACCCCGCCGGCTAGCTTTAGCTTCCCCGTTCCATTGGAGATGGATACCTCAAGCCTGAACAACCCTACCGTCCCTTCTGGACTCACCGATGCAGTATACACCGTCCCGGGAGCCAGTGGGTCGGCGGAGATCATGTCGCGGCCGCCCTGCTCGGGGACGCCCACAAAACGCTCCTCTCCGGTTTCGTTCGAGCTGTAACTGAACGAGGTGTGGTAATACTCGAAGCTCCCCATCTTCTTCAACTGCTCCTTCACCCGCCGGCGCCCCTCCAGCGCCAACACCACCAGCTCCTCGAGATCTTCTCTGGAGACTTCCCCATGAGGATGCAGAATTTTGATCAACCCGGATACCGTGCGGCGCACGGCCTTCCGATCGCGCGCATTCAACTGGCTGCCGAGCGAAAAATGGTGGTCGATGTGCTCGGTGAAATTATGCTTGCGCAACTCGCGCAACGCCTCGGCCAGGTAGTCGACTACGAACCCGTAATGACTGGTGAAATGCTCGTTGTGCATCTTGGGGATTTCCCAGCCCGGCAGGTAGAAATGCAGCCGGTCGATGAACGCCATGTCGTCCCGGATCACCTCGGGGAGCGGGGCGAACAGGTGGCCGGTTTGCACCATCACGTCGATGGGCTGCTGGGTGTTGCCGAACATAGCGATGCTCGCGTAGCCGGCCATGGCCTCTGGCCCCCGCTGAAACTGGCCCGACTCGCAGTAGGTCTTCAGCGTCGTGATGACTTCCTTGGGCATCTTCTGCAGGTCGGCCACTTCGTCGAAACCGACGACATCCCAGATCATCACCATCCCCTTTTGCCGGCCGCTCATGTGGCCAAACAGGTTGGCGACGGTGGTCGGGCCGGTGAGCAGGGCGGCGTACGGGGAGATCTCCTGCACGGCGTAGCTCTTCCCGGTACCGCGCGGGCCGAGTTCGATCAGGTTGTAGTTGCGCTCGCAGAGGGGGATGAGCCGCGTCAGAAACAGCAGCTTCAGCCGGCGATCCATCGTGCCTGGCTCGTATCCCATGCTCCGGATCATCACATCGACCCACTCGTCGGTCGTAAACTGCCGGCGAAGCTCCTGGTACTCCTTCAAGTCGAACGTGGCGACCTGGATGGGGGAGAGGCGGTCGATCACAAACGGGTATTTCTCGTCGGTCAGCTCCCAGCGCATATCCACCAGCGCCCAGATGCCGCCGGTAAGCAGACGCTCGTATTCGCGGACGTAGCTGCTGGGGATCTGGACGAACTTGTGCCCGAAGTTGGTCACCTCGGCCCAGTAATCGGAATCGACGAGGCGGACCTTCACTTTGTCGATGAACATATGCCGGCCCCGCTCCTTCACCCGGCTCTGGGCCTTGGTCGACTCGTCCGGGCGGATGTAGTTGTCCGCCAACTGGTCGTTCACGATCTCGAGGCCCATCCGAATTGCCACTTCGTCGGACGAGGCGCAGTACTTGCCGAGCAGGTATTCGAGGACAAACACGGGCACGTTGGCGCCGACTTTGACGTTGCGCACGAGGTCCTTCCGAACCACCTTGCCGGCGAAGACGCGGTTGACCTTGTCGTCCAGGGCGTCACGAAGTGGAATGGGATCGGCCGACATAGCTACATGCTGAGGTGAACGGGAATAGAATCGGACTGCGCAAGCACGCGGCCGGTGGCCGGATCCTGGACGACGATCTGGACGGAGTTGACTTCGTCGCGGGCGAGGATCAGCGCGATATCGGCGTAGGCGCCGGATGTTAAGGTCACGACGCCCGTCGAGCGGTCGAATTTGGCGTCAAACGCCAGGCCGAGCGCTCCCACCTGCTCGCCGCCGGCCAACAGGATCACCTGGACCTCCAACTCATCGCCAGAAAAGAGGCTTCCTGAGACGGAGACACGCGCCCCAATCGTGCGATTCGTGACGCGGTCCGGGTAATTCGCGAGGGTGACGCTGAAGCTGGAGGCTGGCGCCACCTGCGCGGCCGGCATGCGGAAGGTGAGCACGGGAACGAGGATCTCTTGCAGGCTGATCCCGCCATGGTGATAGCTGAGGTCGCCGCCGGCCGGAAAGACACCCAGCCCCGTCGGGAAGATGAACTCGAGGTCGGTCGCATACCCCAGATCGGCGCCGGCGACACGGACCGCGCCGGGCGGCGTGGCGCCCCCGTGGCCGGCCCAGCAGCGGCGATGCAGCTCGACGGTTTTGCCGCCAGGCGCCTCGGTCTTCATGTCGTCGCCCTTGCGGGCTGAAAACAGATGCCCATGGTCCGCCACGACCACGAACTGCTCGATGCCGGCGTCGGCCAGCTTGCGAATGGCGCGGGCGACGTTCCCGATGGCTGTGTTCATGGCGTTACGCGCCATGCGGTTGCTGCCAGACTCGCCCAGGCTGTCGATCTCCTGCGAGCGGACGACTACGAGCGGTGCCTCGCCCAGCTGGTGGGTCAGTTTTTTGGAGGCGGTATCGAGCAGGTCGTCCATCCGGAAGTCGACCAGGCCGGGCTGCCGGGCCTTGAAAAAGGCCTGCCGATCCTTCAGGTTGCCGAGCACCGTTCCGTCGATCCGGGCGGCGAGTTTGCCTTTGTGCTCAACGACGGCAAAATCTCCAGACGCCCCCGGCAACAGGGCGGCCATGCCGATCGGGGTGATCGTGGGCAGGGCCGCGATGGCCGGCCGCAGCGTCAGGTCCACCGCCTGCCGCAGCGCCGTGGCCAGCTCGGCGCCCATCTCGTAACGCAGGGCATCGACGATGACGTAGGCCGTGCGGCCGCGCCTGGGGTCTACGTGCCCGGCAAAGACGCCGGCCTGGGGCAACACCCCCGGCACCGACCAGCCGGCGCTGGCCAGTGCGGCCGCAAATCCCGTGGCCATCTGCTGGATGGCGCGCTCATACCCCTGCCGCAGCAGGTCCAGCGCGCGCTCGGCTTCGGGCTCTTCATCCATCCGGGCGACATGCGCTTCGAGCAGGCGGTACGCCTGGTCGAGCCGATACCAGCCGGCCTCGGGGTGGGTGTAGGCCTCTACCCACGCCGCCGGCGCGCCGTTCATCTTTCCGAGGCGTTTCTCGACACGCGCCAGCTCGCCCCCCAGCACCGCGAGGAGCCGACAGGATTCCCACTGCGCCTGCCGGGCGAGGTCGCGCCGCGCCCAGAAGCAGGTGATGTGCTGGGCGACTACCGCCGCGGCGGCATCGTAGGCTTTTTCCACGATCAGGCCGGCGGCGTGCTGCAGCAACAGCCGCTCCTCGAAGCGGAACGTATCGATCGACCCCAGATCGGCGGCCTTCAACGCATCGCCGGCCACGCCCATCTCGGTTTCTACTTCTACCGAACGGGTGCGATACGCCTCGCCGAAGTGCTGGCGCAAGTGTTCGGCGAGTTCGCGCACGCGTTCGAGCTGGTCCTTTTTAGCCGGCGCGGGGATCCGCCCGATGGACGCCGGCGCGGGGCAGTTCAGGTCGGCCCGGAACTCGTTGATGAGCAGCCAGCGCCAGGCCGTGGCGCGGGCCGCCGGCAGGCCGGCACGGTCGTCCAGCACGGCGCCGAGGCGGGTGGCGAACACCTTGGCCAGCTCGGGGAAGGCGTGTTTGGACGCGATAGCCTCGTCGTGCTGCGGGTTGGAAAGCCAGCGGGCGAGCAGTTCGGTGGTGGAGATGTCGGGGTAGATGATACGCAGCTTCGAGGCCGCGCCGTCCCCGGTTTCGATGAAGGCGACGATGTCCTCGTAGGCCACGGTGTCGGAGGCGAGCAACTCATCGATCTCACCATCCGTGTAGCGCTGCCGGAGGATGTTGATGGCTAGACGTTTGAGTTCGGGTTCATACGTTTTGCCGCCGGCTTCCAGCTCCATCAGCACCGAGCTTGATTTGTCCCGGCGCACGCCGGGCAGGTAGAGCAGCAGCGCCGCCGGCTCGTCGATGGCCACCAGGGGCTCTACCAACTGCCGCAACGCGAAATAGGAGCCTTCAAACCGGGCGACGGAGACGGGTTGACGCGCGAGCGTGGCGGTGACGATACCCTCGCTGAGCCCAGGCGCTACTTCCGCGATAAACGGCGCGAACTCGGCCCGCGGGTCGTAAAAAACGACGACGCGGCGCTTCGCGAGGGCTTCCGCCAGCTGGCCGGCGAGGTAGGTGTGCAGGGCGTGCATGGGGGGCCTCACTTCCGTTTACGCGGGCCGCGGCCATTGCCGGCCGGCGCCGGCGCATTCAGCAAACCCTCCAGCGCGGCCTTCACCGCCGGCGACGTCCGATCCCGCACCAGCTCCTCCACGGGACGGGTGGGCGCGGGGCGGGCGGACCACTTGCCGTCTTTCCCCTCCACCCAGAACACCTCCTCCAGCCCGTGGGCAATGGTTAAACTACGATCTTCCGCGCACTTCGGCACCACCCGCTCGGGCCAGAGGTGCAGGGCGAGGTGGGCCCAGTCGTATTTGCCGGCGACGAGGTCGTCCCATTTCTCTTTGACCGACTTTTGCCAGGGGGTGTGGCCGATCATGCGCCACAGCGGACCGTAGTTGAGGATCACGCCATCGTTCAGATTCGGATTCCAGAGGGGCGCCACCCCGGCGAGCTCTGCCTGGAACGCCCGCAGCTCGGTAACCAGTGCTTCCTGGTCGGTCAGGGTCTTGCGTTGCCCGGCGGACGATCCACCCGCGGCTCCACTGGCGAGGCCGGCCAGTTTGCGTTCCTCGAACGCGACTTTTTCGTTCACCACATCCAGCGCCCGATACAGGGTATCCGCGCTGAAACGGTGGTAATAGAGCCAGACGGTGTAGGAGCCACTCGCGCTCGACAGCGGCCAGTAAATGGGCGCCTGCCGCCGGCTCTTGGAGTAGCGCTTTAAATGATCGGCGAAAAACGCGGCGGGCTTGCGAAACCACTCGCGCAGGGAGGCCACGCCCAGTATCTCGCAGGCTTCCCGCTCGATGGCTTCCACCCGATCGCCCCAGATAACAGCCAGGGCATCCCGGACGCGTCGCTCTAAATCGAGCGGATGCTCCGGGTCGTCCACGAGGATGCCCTCCCAGGCTACATCAAGTGGGTACCGGCCCTCGGCCCGCAGCCGGCGACCCGCTTCGGGCGAAAGCGGCAGGCCGTCGTCGCCCTGGAGCATTCCGGGCGGGCAGACGGGGAGTGGGGCAAACGGGTCTGGCAACTCCGGCGCCGGCCGCTCGCCCGTGGCATACCGGATGTCCCAGCGGCCAAAAGCACACCCCACGTTGTATGAAACCAATTGCTGTGCGTACTTATTCTTGTTCTCTTTGGTGATACCATAGTTCTCCCATTCAATAGACAAGCTACGTAGTGCTTCTCTATCCTGTTCTGACACGCCTATCAGTTCGGCGGATGCACGATCGATATCATTTTGGATCTGTGAAAGTATAGATAAAGCTTCGTTTCGACTGGCACTCAACTTGGCGAATTTACTTTCGATTGTCTCGCCATGATATAATAGAGGGATAAAATTGGCGTCAAACCCTCGATATTCCTCAATCGTAGAAGCACATCCATGGCGAATCCGCCAGGCTTGGAGACCAATCTCATCGAGTTTAATATCAGACTGAGTTGGTAGCGGTATGGCATTTACATCTCCGATATCAAATTGTGGATGGGCATATCTCCCTAGAAGCACCTTTATTAGTACATCAACCACGTTCGAGTTTAGGAAAGCGAGTAGAAATAGTGTCCGTTTCTGAGAATAAAGTCCCGGTCCACGGGTACTCGTAATGCAACCCGCAGGGAGAGGCTGTACATGAAATCGCTCTGTGCGATATACCCAAGTGAGTCCTGGCTCAAAGTAGAAAGGGAATTCCCGCCTTGGGCCGTTCCCAGGAGTACTTTTCCCTATCTCATCTAAGTAATTGTGGTATGCTTTCATCTCTCTCCCGGAGCCACTCCAACTGACCAATAAATGTATGTCTGCAAAGTAGGGACTTGCTTCCCCTCCCTTCGAAAATGGTCGCCAGCTCTCGGTAACGCTAACTTCCCACCACAAGCGAAGGAAGCGATCATCATTTGATGTCTGTAATCCAACCCAAGCTTCGGCACCACTGTCACAAAGCGGGGGGAATCTCTTGAATGCCGTACTCAATGAAGGCGGCAGCCAATATGCGAGTGGAGAGTTAGGCAAGTTTCTGAAGTCGTCCGAGCTCCTGATGAAGAGTTCAGAAATGGAATGTCCAGCAGCAATCGCACCAATGCAGGAGTTGACAGCTTGGTCCTTTTGATGAACAGGAACAGACGTCAAACGCAGAAATAGATTTTTCCGATGGCTAACATCCCTATTAACTATATACGCTGCGGTCTCTACCATGGCGTCAAGAACGCCACCTCCCAGATCCAGGCTGAAATATAGAAAGCCTCCATCATCCAATACATTCTTACGCCAATCTTGCGATGATGAATTGAAAAGTGGGGTACGAGTCGTAATTGCCCCTAAGGCACCCACATTGCTGAGTTTGAGAATCCATCTCTCTACCATCATGATCGCGAAATCATGCTTTGATGATGGAAACTGAGCATTGAGGTATGTTGCGGTCGTTCCAACTGATTCCCCGAAGGGGGGATTCATCACCACTACATCGTAGCGCTTGCGGCAGATGTCAATGAAGGCGAAGCCCTGCGCAGCATCTTCCGCAAAGAGGCGGCGCTGGAATCCACCCCCATTTTCGGCCTGCCCGGCGTAGGCTTCGAGTGCGTCGTACATTCGTTGCTCTGCCCGCTCCCAGAACTGTTCATCGGTGATACCGGAGAGGTTGACGGGCTGTTCGCCCTTGACCGCCTTAACACCTGGTTCGTCAAAAAGCGACCCCTGTTCGGCCCGGGATCCTTGTTCCCAGAGCCGCTTCGCGTCGGCAATGGCCGTGCGGATTTCCTCCTCGATGCGGAGGAGCGAACCCGCTTCGCCCGCGAGCATCATGTGGTCGAAAATCGTTTCCAACAGGAAGTTAAAAGCAGGTCGCTCGCCGGCGGGGAACTGCTGCTCGACGAATTCGCGAAGCAGTTCCTTTTCGCCGGGCATGGGCTCGGCACAGACAATGTTGGAGCGGGCCACACTGGGGCGTTCCGCCGGGCGAACAGACAGTGCATTCCAGGCGCGCTGGGTACGCAGCCACAGGCTCAGGTTGGCGATCTGCACGGCACGCGGGTCGATGTCGATGCCGTGGATGTTGTGCTCCACAATGAGGCGCGGTACCTCACGGAGGAACGCGGCCTTGTCCGGAAACGAAGCCGCAAAGACGACAAAAGGCGTAAAGGATTCACTGGTTGTCGCGGTGTCCGCGTCGGTTGCCAGGTCCCAGGCTTCTTCGTAGATCGTCAGGTACAGGTCAAACGCATACAACCCGAAGTGCATCGAGCCGCACGCGGGATCGAGCAGGCGGATTTCGCGGGGGTCCTTGAGCGGGCGGTGGGGGATGTACACGGGTTGCCGGAGGAGTTCTTCCTGAGACAATCCGTCCTGTTCCAGTAGTTCGGGCGCCGCTTCGTCGGGTTGGAGGAAAATCTCCGTGGGCCGGCGCACCAGGTAGCGGCAGCGCTCCTTTAAGGCCGTGTGCCCCTGCCGCATCTCATACCATATCCGCCCCAGCGTATTGTCCGTCAAAAATTCCACCACGTACCGCGGCGTAAAAAACTGGTTACGTACGGCCAGCTCGCGGCTGTTGCGCGGCGCGGCGGACTCGGCGCGCATCTGTTTGCGTTCGGCGTCGTCGTTGTAATACTGGTAGATCCAGCCGATCGTCTCGTCCTGGGTCCACACCTCCGCCAGGTCGTCGGCGTTGAGGGTGGCGAGGAGGGTTTCCAGGGCCGCGCGGCGGGGCCAGAGGAGGGCGGTGGCGTCGGTGCGGTCGAACAACACCCGGATGTGGGTGGAGAGTTCGTCGAACACGGCCTCCAGGTAGAGGCGGTAGCCGTGGTCGGGCTGCTGCGCGAGGCCCGGGGCCAGGCCGGCGAACTCGCGGAAGCCGGCGGATTGTTCGCCCTGGGAGACACATTCCTGCACCAGCTCGCGGGCCTCCATCATCTTCAGGGCCACAAACCGGTTGAGCGTCGTGAATACCGTTTCGCGGCGGTAGGCCTCCACGGCCTCGGCGGGTTTCATGCCGGCGGCGCGGTGGTGGTCGATCGCCGCCACCATCTTCGCCCGGAGAATGCACTGCGCGGCGGTGAGGTGGGCCGGCGCCTCGGCGGGGATGGTGCCGGTGAGGCGGATGTCGAACACGCCCTCGAGCTGCTCGGCGTAGTCGTGCTCCAGGAGCCGGCGGGCGGCCTGGGTGGCGCGCTGGATGCGGTTGCGGGTTTCTTTTTCCATAGTTATTGCACCTCTATTCTACTGCACCAGCACCTTCTTCCCGGCGCCGATCAGGCTCGCGCATTCGTCGCGGAGGCCCTGGAGGGCGGCGTCGAGCTGTTCTTCGGTTTCGATCCCGCCGCTGAAGTAGGCCCGGGCCGAGACCGAGGCGATCCGGTTGCCATCCACCAGCGTCCGCAATTCGCGGATGGCGTTGTCGAGCCGGCCGGGGCAGGCGTCGATGTCGGCGCGGAGTTGGGGGATGGGGGGCTGGTCGTCCGGCGGACCGGTGAAGCGCTCGAGCGGGCCGGCGATGCGGCGTTGCTGGGCCTCGTCGAGCGTCTCCCACCCCGGTGTCTCGCGCAGGGTCTGCAGGGCGGCCGTGTAGGCCGCGTCGCGCTGCGTAACGGCGGCGTCGTAGCGGTGTTTAAACGCGGCGGCGAGCGCCGAGGCGTGGTGATCGATGGGCGGGAGTTCGCGAAAAAACGTTTCGCGGCGGAGGAGGTCGTCGAGCTGGCCGGCGTGGTCGTGCAGGGCCGGCTCCAGGTCGTCTTCCTGGCTCAGGAAGGGCCAGCACAGGCGCTGCGTCTCCCGCGCGCGGCGGACGATGTTGAGCCCGTGGGTGTCCAGCGCCTGGGCCAGTTCGGCGCCCCGTTTTATGGCTTCCTTGAGGCCGGCGTGGGTGCCGTTAAACACCTTGATGGCCTGTTCCTCGTTTCCGGTCCGGATGCTGCGCAGTTTCTCCAGCGCCTCGGCCAGCACATCGGCGCCGGGGAGTCCGTGCTGCACCATGCTGCGGTGCACCCCGTCGAGGTCGGCCTCGTGCCGGGTCGCGGCGTCGCGGAGGCCTCGCGCGATCAACCCCTGGTTGATCTCGGCAATGCGCTGGCCAAATACCGTCTCGAACGCCGCGACGGCTTCCACCAGCTGCTCGAACTCCACCCCGCGTTTGAGCTGGAAAGAGGCCTGCTTGAAGAGGTTGTTGTTGTTAAACGTGGCGTTGGCCTGCACGCTCAGGGCGGAGTCGATCACCTGCCCCTTGCTGATCGCCTCGATCTTGTCCGCCCGCAGGAGGGTGATCGTGAAGAGCCGCACGGTGTCGAACGCCCACCCAAACGGCTCGCGGTCGAAGTATTCGGCGAGCTGGCTGCCGGTGGCGGCGTTGCCGTAACTTTCCCGATTTTCGATCTGCGCCAGCACCTCGGCCAGGGGACCGCTTTCGGTTTCGAACACGGGCACGCCGTTGCGGTCGCGCAGCAGCTTCAGCTCTGCGAACACCGGGGGGAGTCCGCGCAGGCTGTCCTGTTTCATCAGGGCGAGCAGATCGTTCGGCTTCACCAGCGCCGCGGCCTCTTCGAAGCGGTTGTAGACATCTGGCAGCACCTGTTCGAGGATCCGCGAGGCCGCGCGGGGCACTTCCTCGGCGCGGTCGTCCGGGCTGCGGTCGTTGCCGCGGAAGAAGACCTGGCCGGTGAGCAGGGCTGTTTTGAGGAGGCGCCGCAGTTCGCTTTCGTGCCGGCGCCGGCGGATCGTTTCCTCCTGCACTAGTGCCGTTTCGTCTTTCGTGCGGGCGTTGCGCTCCTTGCGGGCGAGGATCTCGCGGCTGCGGACCACCTCGGCGGCCTCGCGGTCGATCCCGTCGTCGAGTGCGACGGCCCAGAACACCTGTTTGGTTTCGGCCCGGCTGCGAGCGCGGAGGGCTTCCGCTTCGGTGTCTACCTCGCGTGCGTTTTGCACGAGCGAAAGATGAACCGGGATGTCGCCCTCGGTCACCAGCCGGCCGTTGATGAACAGGCCGGCCTTAAACACCTTGGCGCCGTGCAGCGTGTGGCCGGGCTGGGGTTTCCAGAGGCTGTCGATGGTTTCCTGGTAGAGCTGGAAGACGTCGCCCGTTTTGGGTTGGATGGCGGCCCGTTGCTGCTCCCAATCGTCCTCGGCCGGCGAGGGGATGCGGTATCCGTCTTCGCCCCGGCGCACCATGTGTGCCCGTTCGAGCGCCTCGAGGGCGCGTTTCACCTCGGGAAGCTGCGAGCCGGCGTCGACGGCCGGGTGGAGCGTCGCCGCCAGGTTTTCGGGGGTCCGATGGATGCTCTTCACGTACTGGAGCAGGCAGATCGCCTTGGCCACCGATTTCGCCATCGGGTGGTCCACCTTCGCCCCCATCACGTCGATCTTGCCGCGGAGCTCGCTCGAGATGTTACCCGATACCAGGTCGTACATCTGGTCGATCCGCGCCAGCCGGCCCACGGCGGCGCCGGCGAGGTTGACGGATTCGTGGATGAGCAGCTGCTGGGCGAGTTTGATGATGGTCCGGTTGGCCCCGCCCACATGTTTACTGGCGCCGCCCTGCAACCGCAGGCCTGAGACCACATCGATCACTAGCCCCACCTGGTAAGGAAGCAGCGGATACAGGTCGATAAACTGCTCGGTGGAGAGTTCGGGTTGGCGCACATCGGCGGTCAGACGCGTCGTGTCGGTGAGCCGGCCTTTGTTGTCGTTGAAGAGCTTGCGGAGGGTGGCCTCGGCATCGGCATTTTTGGAGAGTACGCGTTTGCTGGTCACTTCCGAAATGTCCGAGGGCTCCAGGTGGACCTGCAGCGGGAAGCGGTCCATGAGCCGGGCCAGCTCCACCCGCGATCCATCGAGCCCGCCCACCAGTTCGCTGAGTTTCTCCTGCGACGTAACGATGAGCCAGAGCTTGCCCCGGCCCACGCGTCCCAGGCTCTGCACCACGCCCTGGAGGTCGAGCATTTTCTGCACGTCGCGCGATACGAACTGGCCCACTTCGTCGATGACAAACACCAGGTTGTGTCCGGGCCGGCGGCGTTCGAGGAGCAGGAGGCAGCGTTCGGCGAGGAGGCCGGGGCTGATGTCGGATTTACCTTTGGCAGAAGCTACCCAGCTATTGGGGGTCACAAACGTATCTGGGTCCAGGTCGTGCATCACCCGACTCGCCTCCTGAAGGGCCATGGCAAACTGGTTCTTCCTGTAGTTCCAGTCTTTGCCGTAGGTCTTCTGGAAGTGTTCCACGAAAGCATTGAGCCGACCATCTCCTTCGAGGGTGATTTCAAGCTCGGCAAGATCCAGGTCCTTTGCATACCCGAGCCGTTGGAGCAGCTGTCGGTACATGATCTCCGTGATGGACTGGCTGCCGCTCCGGATGCCGCGGTCCGTCGAGACATCGAACACGACCGCCTCGGTCGGAATGTACTCCTGGATGTTTTTGAGCAGCACCTCGATCCGTTTATCGCCCGTCCGCCTCGCGATCAGCTCTGCCGCGCCCTGGCCGAGGATGGCCCGGTTTTCCAGCGCCAGCCCCAGCATCTTGGCGAAGCTCGACTTACCCGACCCGAAAAATCCAGACACCCAGATTCCAACGCCTTCGTGGGGTTTGTTCTTGGTTTCCCAGTAGGTGTTGATGATTTCATGGAGATGCCAGCGGATCGCGTCCGTCACGACGTATTCGCCGATCTCGTCAAAAATGATCTGCTCGTCGCTCTGGTCGACTTTGATCACTTCTTCGATGCGCCGATGGATATCGTTCGCGAAGAGGCGCTCGATTTTAAGTTCATGCATGGAAGGGACGGGTCAAAAAATCTTCGGGCGATAATTGTGTTCGGCATCGAGGACGCCCATGAAGCGCAGGCCGGCGGCGCCGTCGAGTTCGCCGGGGTAGAACAGCACGCTGGGGATATGCACCTTGCCTTTCAGCTGCTCGAGCAGCGACGAGGTGCGGTACATGGGGAAGAGCGCGCCGGCGCGAGTGATGAACACCAGGTGCCGGGTCGGATCTTTGTCGTTGGGGATCCGGCGGGCCACCAGTTCATCGAGGGGCTGGTACGAGCTGATGACCTCGTGGATCGTTTCGATGACCGTTTCGAGTCCGACAGTCCGCTCGGCCTCCGCGAGCGCCTCGGGGCCCATCTCCACCGCATCGAGAGCCTCCTGGAGGCATTCGGCGAGGGAGATGATGGTTACCGTTTTGCCGGCCTGTTCGAGCCTTGTTCGCAGGAGGGATGTCTCCCGGCGCACGTCGAACTCATCGGCCGGGCTGTACCGGAAGATGGCGTAGGGCATGTCGTGGTACGCGCTGATTTCCGGTCGCGGGTCGGGCCGCATCAGGATGGGCTCCAGGTCCTCGGTCAGTCGCTTCTTCCAGTCCTTCATGCGGCAAGGGTTTCGGCGTAGGCGAGCAGCGAGGCATGGGGGAGATCCAGCTGGACCAGGCTGCCCGCCGCTTGATAATGCAGCTTGTGATATTGATGCAGATGCAGCAGTTCGCGTTCGACGTCGGCCGGCTCTTTCAGGAAGAGCCGCCACTCCGGCGCATGGATCGCTTCATGCGCGTTTTTGTAGTGATAAACGAGCGCATGGAGCACATATAAAAAGCATTCTTCCGGAAGATGGAAAGGGGTGTTAAAGGTTCGTCTGACATTTCCTTTCAGCAGCCCGAAATCCGAGGCCATGCGAATCAGGTCGTTCGCGTGTCGCCTGGTCCCATCCGGTGAAAGGGAGCGACCGCGAACCAGCTTTCCATCTGTGATTTTATGCACAAAGGGTTCAACATCCGGCGCGAGGACGACATACGTGCCGGCCGCGTACGCTTCGAATAACCATTCCGTCGCAAACCGGAAATACAGTTCGTCCGTCGATCCGATGTGATACAAAAGGCACGGCTTCCAGATGTCCATCCCGACACGCCCACGCACCAGAGCAACGAGGGGCTGGATGTGCTTCGGATCGGTGAAGCGACTGGCGATCGTCGTAGTAACTTCTCGAAGCCACCGGGAGCTGCCGGCGCCGATCGGATTTGTTTCGAGCACCTGATTCAGGTTCTGGCGAATCGTGCGCGCCGTGTCCCAGTGTTGAAAGATCGCGTAGGTCTCCTCGATGAGGGTGCCTGTACGAAGCAGTCGTGTCGAAAACTTGCGCTGCGGTTTCTGGGGGGGCATCAATCGCGCGGTTCGTAGGAAGCGTAAGGTATAGCCAGGGCGCCTCGTTCGCCCCGGGCGAAGCCGGCGGCGAGGAGCGAGAGGACGTCGGGAGTGAGGGCGTCCACCTGGCCGATCGGGACCGAGATCCCCCCGTCGGCGCGGCGCAGTTCAGCCGCCTTGTTGGCGGCGAGGTCCGACATCAGGCCGTAGGTGCGCAGCACATCGTCGAGCGCACCCGTCGGGGGTACTTCGAGCTTTTCGAAGAACGGGGCCCACGCGTCCGCGTCCTCGATCCACGCGTGCCACTCCGTATCGAACTGGTCTTCGATCTCCGGGGGCAGACTCCACAGCGTGATGCTGGCCGGCGGGTTAAACACGTCCCGGCACCGGGCTCGTGCCACCTCGAAAACGGCGCGGGCACGGCCAAAGGTATGGGTATGCGGCAGGCCGCGACTGACGGCGATGCGTCCGAGCCGGCCGAGCATGCCCCGCGTATTCCACCAGCCGGCGGCGTCCATCTCCCCGTACCGCGCCACGACCAGGCGGAGGCGGAGGAGATGGGTGAGGTCGGTGGAATGCACTGTCAGGCTGTCGAGCATGGCGTAATCGATCGATCAGATCAAGGGGCTGCCAATATAGGAGCCGTGTCACTTGGGCGAAAGGGCCTGGTTACCTGGTGAATCGATTTCTCAGCGTCCAGACGCCATCCCCCTAAGTACATTCACGTAAATCCTGTCGGATTATCGTGAGTGGTTTCAGGTTAAGGGTTCACAAACTGTTGAGATTTCTACAATACAGGGCATCGTCATC
>JAWXAX010000021.1 GCA_034439735.1 Rhodothermales bacterium
CGCCCATCACCATCGCGGCCGTGGCATAGGCATCCGCCGTCATGCAGTCGGCGGCCAGTATGGACACGCTCAGCAGGCTGTTCCGCGCGGGGTACCCCGTGGCAGGGTCGATCGTGTGGGCGAATTTCTGACCGTCGAGCCAATAGAAGTTGCGATAGTTTCCCGAGGTAGCGAGTCCGCCGCGCTCCAGTTCGATCACCGCCTGCAACTGGCGCTCCACGGCATCCTCGATGGGTCGGTCGATCCCTACGCGCCAGGGCCGGCCGGCCGGATGTGCCCCCCGCACGACCACTTCGCCTCCGATCTCCACGAAATAGGCCTCGATGCCAGAAGCCTTCAAGTACCGCCCCACCTCATCCACGCCATATCCCTTGGCGATGGCGCTGAAATCGAGATGGGCGCCGGCGACGGACTTGGTCAGATGGAGCGAGTCGGCCGTGAGTTGGAAGGCCTCGAAACGGACCAGCGCGCGCAGCGAATCGACGCGCGCTTGCGACATGGTCTGCCGGCGCTCCGGACCGAAGCCCCAGGCCTCGACGAGCGGCCCGACGGCCGGATTAAAGGCGCCGTCGGTGTCCTGGTAGACGGCCGTTGAGGCGAGGTAGACGGTCCTGAAATGCACGTCGATGGGAAGCGGGACGCCAACATCCGTCGAGGCATTGATGCGGGAGATCGTCGAAGTGGGGATGTAGGTCGAAAGCGACTGATTGACGGACAGCAACACCGAATCCACGCCGGCCTGGTCGCGGGCTTGCCGGCCGGCGGGGCCGGCGTATCGGATGGCGTACGTCGTCCCCATCGTGCGACCGGTGAGTTCGATCAGAGGGGGAGCGGGAGGCAGGGTCGGCCAGAAGAGCCAGCTTAGAAGAGCCAGGGAGAGCAGGAAGGAGCCCAGGATGAGCTGTTTACGCATGATGAAGCGGCGCGTCTACCGGTGGGAGGAAGTCCAAATATAAAAAAGAAGGGCCGGCAGCGCCGACCCTTCTCTGTATGCTTGGGAGGTGGGCGACCGATCACCCGAAGTCGTCGAATGCGATGTTGCTATCGGGGACGCCAAGGTCTTCGAGCATCTTCATGACCGCCTTCAGCATCAGTGGCGGGCCGCACAGGTAATACTCGATCTCCTCCGGCTCCGGGTGCTTACTCAGGTACTCGTTTAGCACCACCTGGTGGATAAAGCCGACGGGCCCAGTCCAGTTATCCGACGGCAATGGCTCGGACAGCGCGATGTGGTAGGAGAAGTTCGGAAATTGCTTCTCGATCTCCTGGAATTGCTCCGTATAAAACAGCTCCCGCGTGGAGCGGCCGCCGTACCAGTACGACACCGTGCGGTCGGACTTGAGGGTATGGAACAGGTGGAACACGTGCGAGCGAAGCGGGGCCATGCCGGCGCCGCCGCCGATATACACCATTTCTCTCTTCGTCTCCTTGATAAAGAACTCGCCGTAGGGTCCAGAGATCGTCACCTTGTCGCCCGGATTACGGGAGAATACGAACGACGAGCAGATGCCCGGATTGACGTCCATCCACCCGTTTTTCGCGCGGTCGAACGGCGGCGTGGCGATACGGATGTTGAGCATGATGATGTTGCCCTCCGCCGGATGGTTGGCCATCGAGTAGGCGCGGAAGATGGGCTCATCGTTTTTCATCTTCAAGTCCCAGAGCTTGAACTTGTCCCAGTCTTCCCGAAACCGCTCCTGGACAATCATGTCCTTGAAGTTGATCTCGATGGGGGGGACGTCGATCTGGATGTAGCCTCCGGACTCAAAGTGGAGCTTTTCGCCCTCGGGCAGCTGCACGACGAACTCCTTGATGAAGGTGGCTACGTTGTCGTTGCTGACAACCGTGCATTCCCACTTCTTGATGCCGAAGATCTCATCCGGCACCCGGATCTTCATATCCTGCTTCACCTTTACCTGGCATGCGAGGCGCCAGTTTTCCTTCGCCTCTTTGCGACTCAGGTGGTTCATCTCGGTCGGCAGCACATCGCCGCCGCCTTCGAGCACCTGGCACCGGCACATGGCGCAGGTACCGCCGCCGCCACACGCCGAGGGCAGGAAGATGGTCTTCTCGGCCAGGACCGAGAGGAGCGAGGAGCCTGGCTGGACCGTGAGTGCGTGGTCTTCGTCGCCATTGATGATGACTTTGACGTCCCCGGAGGGCATCAACTTTTCTTTGGCGAGGATCAACAGGCCGACCAGCACCAGGATCACGGTGACAAACGCAGCGAGGCTGGCGATGGCGACCGGGAGGATGTTGAGGAGTTCCATGTATCTGAGAGGTCTATCCGCTTACAGTTGGATGCCGTTACAGTTGGATGCCGTTACAGTTGGATACCGGCAAAGCTCATGAACGCGATGCCCATCAGCCCGGTAATGATAAACGCGATGCCCAGCCCGCGGAGCGGAGCCGGGATGTGCGCATACCGCAGGCGTTCCCGGATCGAAGCGATCGCCACGATAGCCAGGAAAAAGCCGAACCCGGCTCCGACGCCGAAGACGGACGATTCGGTGAACGAGTACTCACGTTCCACCATGAACAACGCGCCGCCCAGGATCGAGCAGTTCACGGTGATCAGCGGGAGGAAGATGCCGAGCGAGTTATACAGCGCCGGGAAGAAGCGCTCGACGATGATTTCTACCAGCTGCACGATCGACGCAATCACCGCGATGAACACGATGAACTGGAGGAAAGAGAGGTCGACATCGGCAAACGCCGGCGAAATGCCCGCCAGGGCCCCTTCCTTGAGCAGGTAGGTATCCACCAGCCAGTTCATCGGCGTCGTGATGCCCAGCACGAAGATGACCGCGAGCCCGAGGCCAAACGCTGTTTTTACTGTCTTCGAAACCGCCAGAAACGAGCACATCCCCAGGAAGTAGGCGAGGATCATGTTCTCGATAAAGGCGGACTTGATAAAGATGTTGACCAGTTCCATAACGATTTACGGTCTGCTACCGAGCTTCAGGGTCAGGATACGTCGACGAGCTTCGCGTTGACGGAGCGCTGAATCCAGATGATGATGCCGATGATAAACATCGCGGCGGCGGAGGTGAGCATCACGCCGTTATTAACATAACCCATGTCGTAGGCGGCCTGCGGAATCACGTTGAAGCCGAACAGGGTGCCCGAGCCGAACAATTCCCGGAAGAAGGCCACCACCAGCAGGATGACGCCGTAGCCGGCGCCGTTGCCCAGCCCGTCCAGGAACGACGGCCACGGGCGGTTCGCCATCGCAAAGGCTTCGAGGCGGCCCATCACGATGCAGTTCGTAATGATGAGGCCGATGTAGACCGACAGCTGCCGGCTTACGTCGTACACAAATGCCTTGAGGACCTGGTCGACCAGCACCACCAGCGCCGCGATGACCGTCAGCTGCACGATCATGCGGATGCGCGAAGGGATCGAGTTGCGGATGAGGGATATCGTCAGGTTGGATAGACCGACCACGACCATCACCGAGAGGGCCATGACGAACGCCGCTTTCATCTGAGTCGTGACAGCCAGGGCCGAGCAGACGCCCAGTACTTGCACCGTAATCGGGTTGGTGTCGTTGAATGGGTCGGTCAGCAGCCGGCGGTTCTTCTTCGAGAACAACGCCTCTTGCGGCTCTGTGAGCTTGACCCCCGTTGCGACGGCGGCAGTTTCCGTACTCATAGACGTAGTACCTTACGATCTGGTTTTGTTGAAATAAGGCGCGTAGAACTTCAGTTCATTCGCGAACATGCGCGTTACGCCATTGATCGTCATCGTGGCGCCTGAGAGGCCATCCACGTAATGGGGGCGGTTCGATGTGTTGTGGCCGGAGCCCTTCAGGACGGAGATCGACTGAAAGTCGCCGCTTTCATCAAACAGCTGCTTGCCGTCGTACCGGTCCTCGAACAGGTTGGTGTTGATCTCGGCGCCCAGGCCCGGCGTCTCCTTCTCGTGGTTGAACACGACGCCATACACTGTATTCAGGTCCTCCTCAAGCGCGAGGAACGCACTGATCGGCCCCCAGAGCCCGTTGCCCTGCATTGGGACGATGTAGTTTGTCCGCTGTTCGCCTTTATAGATGAAAAGCGGGAGCAACCGCTCCTCGGGCGCTTTCTTTGACTCCTTTTTGGTGTCGAGGTCAAACGCGACCGCACCCGGCACGATCTCGCCGGCGGCATTTACGACCACCTCCTCGATGTATTGCTTGTAGTCGGCTTCCGCCGTCTCCGGATTTACATCGATCACGCTCTGCAGGATCGCGATGCGTTTGGCCTGGGCCTCGTTCGCATCCTGGAGCGGGCGGAGGCCGGCGGCGGCTATGGCGAGGACGACGGCCACGACAGCCGTAACGCCCAGCGCATAAAGAAACGTGTATTTATTTGAGTGCACGGCTGAGTCTCCGTTTAATGTTGCTCTGAACGACGAGGTGGTCGATGGTCGGGGCAAACACATTCATCAGCAGAATCGCGAGCATCCAGCCTTCGGGGTAGGCGGGGTTAAGCACGCGAATGATCATGCCGAAGATCCCGATCAAGAAGCCATAGATAAACTTCCCTCGGGTGGTCTGGGCGGCCGTCACCGGGTCCGTAGCCATAAAAACGGCCGCGAATAGCAGGCTGCCCATGAACAGGTGGTAGTGCGGCGGTACGCCCAGAAACGGATCGATACCCGTCACCGCAAAAACGACGGCCGTCACATACGCTCCGGCCATCATGCTCGCCATGATCCGCCAGCTGGCGATGCCCGTAACGAGCAGGATCACCGCTCCGATGCCAATGGCGATAAACGAGGTCTCGCCGATCGACCCTGGAATGGTGCCGAGGATGAGACTCGATAAATCGTAGCTGACGTGTTGCATCGAGGCAAGGCCGGCCATGCCGTCCAGGTACGCGACCCCCAGCGGCGTGGCGCCCGAGAACCCGTCGACGAACAGGGCGGGGTCGCCGGCTATCCATACCGCGTCGCCCGACATGTAGATCGGGTAGGCGAAAAAGAGGAACACGCGCGCCGTCAGCGCCACGTTGAGTATGTTCATCCCGGTACCGCCAAACGCCTCCTTACCCAGCAAGACGGCGAACGCCGTGGCGAGGGCGACCATCCAGAGCGGGATCGTGGGAGGCATCACCAGCGGGATCAGCATACCCGAGACGAGGAAGCCCTCGTTGACCGGATGCTTTTTGGCGATAGCGATCCCGAACTCGATCCCCAGACCGACGCCGTAGGACACGATCACGATGGGCAACACCTTGATCGCGCCATACAGTATCTTATCCATGAACCCTTCGCCGGCGCCAATAAACTCGCCCAGAGCCAGGAAGTGCTGGTGCCCGACATTCCAGATACCGAACAGGAGGCATGGCACCATCGCGATCACGACGGTGAACATCGTCCGCTTGAGGTCGATGCCGTCCTTAATGTGCGTCCCGCCCGGATCGCTGGCATGGCCCGGCACAAAGAGAAAGGTCTCCAGCGCATCGAAGCCGTAATAGTACTTTTCTAACTTTCCTCCTTTCGCGAAATGCGGTTTTACCTTTCCGAGGAGGTTTTCAAACAGTTTCATAAGCGCGTCTCCTTCGACGTCGTCACGTGGTTGCGTTATCCTTCGACGCGCATGGCGTCGAGGCCTTCACGCAAAATGTTCTGGACAGGTTGTTTGGACGTGCACACAAACTCGCACAACGCCAGATCTTCCTCGACCACTTCGTAGATACCCAACCCTTCCATCTGGTCGAAATCCCGATAGAGAATCGACTTGATGAGATGCTGCGGGTAGATGTCCATGGGCACCACGGCCTCGTATTCCCCGGTCATCACGTAGGCGCGCAGTTCGCCGTGATTGTTCGTGTTGACGTGGAATTCCTTGTTCGGGGTCAGGTACGACAAAAAGGTACGAGAGAGGGACGGCCGGGGGTAGGATGGGAACAGCCAGCCGAGAAATTCGGGGCGGTCGCCCTCTTCGATGATCGTAAGCTGATCGTCGAAAAGGCCCAGGAAGCCGTCCTTTGCGGTGCGGGTGCCGGTGAGGGGATTACCGGAGATGACGCGCACGTGGTCGTTTTTAAGGCGGCCTTCGAGCATCGGCTTGAGGGCCGCGCCGATACGCGTCTTGAAATAGCCCGTCTTCGTCAACTCGTCCCCCACCACGGCGACGGTCCGCTGCGCATCGAAAATGCCATCCGTCGCCAGCCGGCCGATGATGGCCACATCCTGCGGCTTCACCACCCACACGACGTCGCCTTTACGGATCGGAGCGACGTGGTGGATGTGCACGCCGACGTTGCCGGCGGGGTGGGGTCCGGAGAAGGTGTGTTTCACCACGCCTTCGGCCCGGGTAAACACTTCGGGACCCGTAGGCGGGAGGCCCAGGTGCACCCGGCCGCTCGTCAGCTTGCCCAGCACGCGAAGGCCCTGCTGAAAAGCCGATTCTTTGCCCTGCATCAGCATCCCGTAATCGGGCGCCAGCGGCGAGGTGTCGAAGCAGGAGATAAAAATGTCCCGGGGGACGACATCAGGCTCCGGCACAACGTTAAACGGGCGCTGGCGCATCAGCACCCACGCGCCCGACTTGACCAGATACTGGACAATTTCTTCACGCGTCGCTCTGTCAGACAGACGGCCATGGTCGTAGAACTCGACCTTCGAATCCGCCAGAATCACCACCGCTTCGATGGCGCGTTTCTGACCGCGACGCACTTCGACGATCTCGCCGCTCATGGGTGCGCAGTATTGCACGGTCGGCGAGGGCTTGTCAAAGTAGATCGGCTGCCCTGCCTTTACCTCGTCGCCCTCTTTCACGTGCAGCTTGGGCATCGGAGAAATCCCGAGGATGTCGCGCGGCTGGAGGGCAAAAAGCTTCGGCTGCGCAATATCGAGGAACGTTTTTTCCGCTTTCCCGCGCAGATTAATGTCGTATCCTCGCTTGAGCTTGATAACGCTATTGTTCATAAAGGCCTGTTTTCGGGGTATTTACCGCCGGTAAGACGTGTCTGATACCCCGTGTTGTGCAGCTTGCATACCGTCTCCAACGTATCGGCGGCTATAACGCCGTATCTTACCGATTCCTTTCCTGCTCTACGTGCTTTCACGGATTTTTAATACCGGACCTATCTAGTACATCTCTACCTGTTCCAGGACGAATCCAAGACAGGCGATCAGCAACCGCTCCAGTTCATCGGCCGCCACGGCGGTGCTGCGCGGGCGCATCTCGAAACCCGAGTGTTTGATCTGGAACTGCGACGCGCCCAGGCCACGACCGACAGCCAGCAGCACGCCGAACACCGGCAGGAGGTGTTCGAGACGATCCGACGGCACAATGACGTCGAGTTCCGGCGCCCGAAAGGCGACAGGCCGGGCCGGCCGAGCCACCGTCAAACCCGGTATCACGTCGGCCAATTGCGCCTGCACCAGCTCGCCCAGCCGTTCCTTCGAGATGTTCGGGGCGTAGACCGGGATGCGGTACATTTCGTTCAGCAGGCTGTTGGCAGCATGTGGAGGGGAGCAGGCGGCTCTTCGTCCGCCCGCTCCCCGAAGAATCGGTACGCTTCCAACCTGCAATCGATTCACGCCTGCGCGTCGAGTCGTTCGAGGGCTTCGATGTTCGTGCGCACGTTTTCGGCGGAAGCGTTGAGCATGTGCTGTTCGGCGGCGCTCAGAGGCACTTCGATCACCTGCTGCACCCCGCCGGCGCCGAGGCGAACCGGGACGCCGATAAACAGATCCTTCAACCCGTATTCGCCATTCACCATCGCGGCGCAGGGTAATACACGGCCGGAATCCTTCACGATCGCCTCCGCCATTTCGGCGGCCGCGGCGCCCGGTGCATACCAGGCGGACGTGCCCATCAGCTTGACGAGTTCGCCGCCGCCGAACTTTGTGCGCTCGACGATGGCGTCGATTTTTTCGGGCGCCAGGAGTTCGGGAAGCGGGATGCCGGCGACGGTCGTAAACCGCGGCAACGGCACCATGGTGTCGCCATGGCCGCCCATGAGGAGCGCCTGGATATCGCGTACGGAGCAGCCGAGCTCGGCGGCGATAAAGGCGCGATAACGGGCCGTATCCAATACGCCGGCCATGCCGATGACACGGTCGCTCGCGTAGCCGCTCTTTTTGTAGGCGACGTAGGTCATCACGTCGAGCGGGTTCGAAACGACGATCAGGATCGCGTTCGGGCTGTGCGCGGCGAGCTGCTCGGTGACCGAACGCACGATCCGGGCGTTGATCGCGAGGAGGTCGTCGCGGCTCATCCCCGGTTTGCGAGGCGAGCCGGCGGTGACGATGGCGATGTCGGTGCCGGCGGTGTCCCGGTAATCGTTTGTCCCGATCACCCGCGTGTCGAACAGGTGGATCGGAGCGGACTGCTGGATGTCAAGCGCTTTGCCCTGCGGGAGGCCCTCGACGATGTCGATGAGGACAACTTCATCTACCATATCCTTGCGGGCAACGCAGTCAGCGGCGGTGGCGCCTACGTTGCCTGCGCCTATCACGGTAATTTTCATGGTCGTTGTTGGGATGGATGTACCGGGGAGCCGGGCGCGCCGGAAGACAAAGCGCTTTTTCAGCAGCAGATCGACGGGAATTGGCCGGGCGATCGCGCTTGAGTCGTGGCCATTCTACTGTTTGCCGGATCAAATACCCCGGGCCGTTGTGCCAATATTTATAGAAAAAAATGAGTAGGTACCCATGAAGTTGATCGTCATGCGCCACGGCCGCGCGGAATCTCCGATACAAGGCCGGCCCGATCATGAACGCGCCCTCACGCCGCGTGGTGTCGAATGGCTTCAGAGCCAGGGTATCGCCATGTTGCGGGCTGGACTCAAACCGGATGTGCTCGCGTGTAGCCCATACCGCCGGGCCCGGGAGACGGCCGATCTCCTGGCCGCGGCTTTCGGGATCGCGCCGCTTGTCGTCGAGGGCTTGCGGCCCGGTGCGGACATCGAGGTATATGCGGCGCTGCTCGAGGGGATCGACACGCCGGCGACGTTGATGACCGTGCACCACCAACCGGACGTTTCGGCGGTCGTGTACGCGTTGACGGGGGCGTCCGTGCCGATGGACGAAGGCCATGCGGCCGTCATCGACGTACGACGCCTGGCCGGCATGGGCGGGCAGTTGCGGGGGCTTTACGAGGCGGAGGTCATGGCGCGCCTCGGATAACGCGCTGGCCGTTATTCGGCGTACGACTCCGCCACGGCGGCGGTCTCGTCGGTGGAGGAAACCACCGCGATGATGTCCCGATCCGTGATGCCACTCACCGTCAGCGTGACTCGGGTGCCCAGTTTCTCGTTGGATCCGATGATGACCAGGCCACGCTCGTCCGAACGGTAGCTGAAGGAACCGTGGAGCGTAACGTGGGGATCATTGAGGGCGACGGACTGGAAGGAGAAGCCAGTAAAGTCGGTCGGGTTGTTTCTGGATTCCCCCGGCTGGCCGCCGAAGGCCGCCGGCCGGATCTTCCACGCTTGCGCTTGATTGGCCACATTAATGGCATCCGAGACCAGGGCATCGGCGTTTGTTTTGCGCATGTTTTCGTCAAACATGAACAGGCCGGCCACAACGGCTGCAACGACGAGTATGAGGCTCAGGACGAGCAGAAGGAGCTGTTGCTGGCCCATGATAAGAGGGGGGGTTTGGGGGGTGTGGTCGGTTGTATAATCATTCCCTTATTCCAGTTCCCGCGCGGCCCGACTTCGCCGGCATTCCCGGGTTCAACGGTGCCGCGCGAAGGGATGGAACAGGAAGCGCCCTCGGGCTTATCTTTCCCCCGGAGCCGTACGGCTGCTCCGGTGCGTCAGCAGCAACCATCGCGATCCGCGTTTTCCTTCTCCACCGGTATACCGGTATTACGGAATCAACTGGCATGTCGTTCTCGGGCATCCCCTTTATTGTTACCGATACCGAAACCACCGGGCATCAGGCCGACGACGGCAGGATCATCGAGATCGCCGCGGTCAGGGTGGTCGACGGCCAGATCGTGGATCGTTTCAGCCGGCTGATCAACCCGGGCCGCTCCATCCCGTCGCGCATCACGCAGCTAACCGGCATCACGACCGGGATGGTGTTCGACCAGCCCAACGCCGCCACCGTGTTGCCTTCGTACCTGGAATTCCTGGGAGATGGGGTGCTGGTCGCGCATAACCTGTCGTTCGATCTTGGTTTTATCAACGCCGAGTTGCGCCGGATCGGGAAACCCCAACTAGAGTCGCCTACGCTCTGCACCCTCCGGTTGGCGCGACGGATGTTGCGGGGCCTACGGTCGAAGGGCCTCAGCGGGCTGGCGGCTTTTTATAATATCGGGGTGGATGGCCGGCATCGCGCCCTCGGAGACGCCCAGGCTACGGCGGAGGTGCTGATTCGCTTTCTACGCCGGGTGGCCTACGAATATGGCATCACCTCGCTCGACGAACTGCTCGGGTTTCAGTATCGCACCTATGGCCGGCCTGCCGAGATGAAAGGGCCCCGCTCGGCGCTCTCCGAGACCCTCCGCGCCCTGCCGGATCGCCCGGGCGTGTATTATCTGAAAGATGGCCAGGGGCGGATTGTCTACGTGGGCAAAGCGAAGAGTTTGCAATCCAGAGTGCGGAGCTACTTCACATCCATCGAAGCCCACAACGCCCGGCTGCGGACGATGATCGACACGATCCAGGAGATCGTGTGGGACGAAACGACCTCCGAACTCGAAGCCCTGATGCTGGAGTCCCGCCAGATCAAGAAGCTGACGCCCCGGTTTAATCAGGCCCAGTTGCGCTATAAACATCGCCAGTTCTTGCGGCTGGACGAACGCACTCCCTTTCCGCGTATCACGATCAGCCCGATTCTGGTAGACGATGGGGCCACGTATTTCGGCCCTCTTGCCAGCCGGCGCGAGGCGGAGATGATCGTCGAGTTGATCGAGCGCTGGTACCTGGTTCGGCCGTGCAGCGACACCAAGTTCGATGCCGGCCACTCGTGCCTCTACGCGGAGATTGGCCGTTGTCAGGCGCCGTGTGAGGGATTGGTGGACGCGATGGATTATCGCATCCAGATCGGGCACGTCCGCGCCTTTCTGGCCGGTCAGGATACCTCTATCGTTCCTCATCTGGAAGAAGCGATGCGACGCGCCGCCGCCGAGATGCAGTTCGAAGAGGCGGCCGCCTTCCGGGATCTGCTCGAGCTGGTCAAGCGGCTGCTGGAACGTCAGCGCTGCATCGCGGCGCCGGTTCTGGAACATCACGCCATCGTCCTGTCCGATGAGCCGGGCGCCGATAACCGCCTCGTGCTCGCGATCCGGTACGGCCGGCTCGCCGGCTCGCTCATCTGCCCTATCGAGCCCTCGGGCGCGGATGCCGAGCGGGTGCGATCGTTCATCGACCGCATCTTCGGTGCGGAAGCGGTGCGGCAGGACACCTATTTTAAACCCGAGATCGAGGAAGTTCGCCTGCTCGTCCACTGGCTCTTCACACACCAGGGCACGACTCGCCAGGAGCCCTGGTCGATCCAGGAATCCCCCGAGCGCTTCGCCGACCGCGTCCTCGCCGCCATCGCCGGCTTTCGAACGCTGGCGCCGGCGTGATTCGTACGCATAATGACACATTCCACGGTAAACATTAACCATCGGACCTTGAACACACTTTCGGGAATAGTGCTCGACGGGAAGGCGCTGGCGCGGCAGATGGAGGCCGAGCTGGCGGCGCGGGTTGAACGAATCACGCAGCGGGCGGGTCGGAAGCCGGTGCTGGCCACCATCCTCGTCGGGGACGACCCGGCGTCGGCGACGTATGTGCGGATGAAAGGCAACGCGTGCGACCGGATCGGCATGGCATCCGAACGGGTGCTGCTGCCGGAGACGACCACCACGGCGCAGTTGTTGGCGGAAATCGATCGCCTCAACGCGGACCCGAACGTACACGGCATCCTACTCCAACATCCCGTGCCGTCCCAGATCGATGAACGGGCGTGTTTCGATCGGATCGCCATAGGTAAGGATGTCGATGGGGTCACCACGCATGGCTTCGGTCTCATGGCGATGAACGAGCCCGCGTTTGGCTCGGCCACGCCGGCGGGCATCATGCGGTTGCTCACCCATTACCAGATCCCGATCGAAGGCCAGCACGCCGTGGTGGTGGGGCGCAGCCCGATCCTCGGCAAACCGCTGGCCCTCATGCTGCTGAATGCCAACGCCACAGTGACCATCTGTCACTCGCGCACGCGCGGGTTGGCTGATCTCGTTCTTCAGGCGGACATTGTGGTGGGCGCGGTCGGCCGGCCCGAGTTCATTCGGGGCGTGTGGATCAAGGACGGGGCCGTGGTTGTGGATGCCGGTTACAACCCGGGACCGGTGGGCGATATCGAGCTCGGCGCGGTGATCGACCGATGCGCCGCGTATACGCCCGTACCGGGCGGCGTGGGTCCGATGACGATCGCCATGCTTATGGCGCAGACGGTGGAGGCGGCGGAAGCCGGTTAACGGGAAGTGGGGCGGTGAGCCAGGGTGGAGGCGGCGAACTTTTGCCTGGATTTAACACGAGATACAAGCGCTTTCTACGGCGACGCTATGCATCTATTAAATCCAGCGTATATATTCCCGACCGGGCGCCACCATGATGTCTCTCCCCAACCATTCCCCGCGGGGCTACCCTGTGCGTATGCATCGTTTGTTTGGTTCGAGTTGGTTTAAAGGGGGCGGGCTTTCGCTTGCCTGCCTGCTCCTTCTGTCCATGATTCTGGCTTCCGCGATTCCGGCCAGCGCGCAATCGGAGGCCGGCGAGGGGGCGATTGCTGTCCGGGAGGTGGCCGAAGTGCCAGCGATTGCCGGCGAGCCTGTGGCGATCATCCCCATGGCACCCGCCGCCGGCGAGGACCCACCGCAGTGGCTCATCATCCCGTTTGTGCTGTTGCTGATCATGATCGCGACAGGCCCGATTTTCTACGCGCACCACTGGCACCACAACTACCCGCGGTATTCGATAGCATTCGGGGTACTGGTCGGCGGGTATTATATCATGACCGCCAATGTGACGCCATTGATGCACGCGATCTCCGAGTATTTCTCGTTTATCGCGCTGGTATCGTCGCTGTTCATAGCGGCCAGCGGCATCTTCCTCAATATCAATGCGCGTTGTACCCCGCGGAACAACGTCATTTTGCTGTTTGTCGGGGCGGTCGTCGCGAATTTTATCGCCACGACGGGGTCGGCCATGTTGTTCATCCGAAGCTTCATGCGGCTGAATGCCGGCCGCATCCAGGCCTATCACATCGTCTTTTTTATCTTCATCGTCGCCAATATCGGCGGGGCGCTGACGCCCATCGGGGACCCGCCGCTGTTCCTGGGCTTCCTACGCGGGGTGCCGTTTTTCTGGACGTTGACGCATGTCTGGTATATCTGGCTCCCCACGATGGTCATGGTGCTGGCTGTGTTTTACGTGATGGACAAACGCAATAAAGCGGCCGGCCCCGAACCCGATCCCACGAAGCCTACCGTCAGCATCCGCGGGAAGTGGAGTTTCGTGTGGGTAGCGATCATCATCTTGCTGGTGTTTGTCGACCCCAACGTGTTGCCGTTTGTACCCAATCTCCACACCGCCTTTCATATCCCCATCGGTATTCGCGAGATCCTGATGTTTGGCGTCGCGTTCCTGGCATACCGCTTCGCGGATCGGGAGTGTCTCAAGCAGAACGACTTCTCGTTTGAGCCGATCCGGGAGGTCGCCTGGCTCTTCCTGGGTATTTTTGCGACGATGCAGCCGGCGCTCCAGCTCATCAGCAGCTTCGCAAGGGAAAATGCGGACTCGTTGGGCGTGAGTGTGTTTTATTGGGGCACGGGTTCGCTGTCCGGCATCCTCGATAACGCGCCGACCTACTTGAATTTTGTCTCCGCCGCGATGGGCAAGTTCGGGCTCGATGTGAATGTCCAGGAGGATGTCCGGCATTTTGCCGCGGTGGATCTGAGCGACGAACTTTCCTGGTTTTACCTGCAGGCGATTTCGGTGGCGGCCGTCTTTTTTGGTGCGTTAACGTACATCGGCAACGCCCCCAATTTCATGGTCAAAGCCATTGCCGAGGGTAACGGGGTCCGCACGCCGTCGTTTTTTGCTTATGTCGCCCGGTTCTCGGTGCCCGTGCTCGTGCCGATCTTTTTCTTGATCTGGGTCGTTTTCTACAGCGGATGGGTCATCCCGCATTAGACGGGTCGGACACGTAGAATCGTGGGGGCACGAAGCATCGCGTCCGTACTCTCTGGGGTGCCCATAAATGAAGCTACAGGGGATGTATGGAGGCATTGATAAGAGATCTGATCCCGCACGACCCGACCGTCGGGTTGTTCGTGGCGCCGGATATCCCGGAGAAAAAGCTCAAAAACGCGCTCGCGGACTACGGGAAGAAGCTCCGTCAGACGGAGGTGGTGGCGTTATACGATGCGACCCTCCTGGGCACGGGCGGAGACGGTGCGTTGTTTACGGGCGACCGCATCGTTTTTCAAAACTCGAACCTCGAGCCGGCGCATGAGGTCTTGTATACCGACCTCATCGCCATCCGTGCTCGTCGGAAGTTGATGGGCGGTCAGAAGCTCGAGCTCGACGTCAACCGGGGTCGCGCCACGATCCAACTCATCCTTGATTTTTCCGGCAAGCCGGATGCCGCGGGCTACGTTTCCCGCTTCCTCGAAGAGGCCATCCAGCGCGTCGCGACGCAGGAGATGGACGTACGCCAGCCAGGCGCCGGCGCCACCGATGTCGACGCAGTCGAGCAAGCCCTCAACGACCTCGTCCGCCAGGGCAAACTCGCCCCGGCCGACCTCCAGCGCATGATGCAAACGATCCTGTAGGGTCTTCCTATTTAAGTATCCGGTATGCTGTCGATACTTCAGGGCAGTTCCACACCCTGAAAACAAAATCACGCATACCATGAGTCGGATTAAACCTGAAGCACTGCCTGCTCCCAAGCGGGTTTCGAAGAAACGCTCCCAGGAGCTCTATGGCACGTTCTCCGTCACGGGCGCCAGCAAATACGATCGCTACGTTGCCGCGGCGCGTGAACTGACCCCTGGCGAAAGCCTTGAAGTACTCGAGCTCCCCGAAAACGTGATCACGAGTATCCAGAAGAAATTTCGGGAGAAAGGCCTCGTGCCCTCGAAGGGCTACTACGCGATGAGCAAGACGATGGGCGGCGAGCAGAAGGGCAACAAATCCCTGTTGATCGGCCGGTACACGGCGCCCGTCAAGGCCACATCGAAGCCGGCTGCTCCAAAGGCTGTCGCTCCGAAGAAGGCTGTCGCTCCGAAGAAGGCTGCCGCTCCGAAGAAGGCTGCCGCTCCGAAGAAGGCTGTCGCTCCGAAGGCTGCGGCTCCGAAGGCTGCGGCTCCGAAGGCTACCGCGCCGAAGAAGGCTGCCGCTCCGAAGGCTGTCGCTCCGAAGAAGGCTGCGGCTCCGAAGAAGGCTGCGGCTCCGAAGGCTGCCGCTCCGAAGAAGGCTGTCGCTCCGAAGGCTGTCGCTCCGAAGAAGGCTGTCGTTCCGAAGGCTGTCGCTCCGAAGGCTGCGGCTCCGAAGGCTGCGGCTCCGAAGGCTGTGGCTCCGAAGAAGGCCGCTCCGTCACCCGTCGCGCCGGTGGTTGCGACCGCGAAGCCGGCGAAGGTACGCGTCAAGAAAGTTGCCGCGCGTCGGGCTACGAAGGCGGTTACGCCTGCGCCGGAAGGGGTAGTCGCGTCCCCGGAGGCGCGGAAAAATGGAGCAGCCGTTGCGGTCTGATCGCAACCGTTCCATCAAGCCCGCTTCGGCGGGCTTTTTTTTTGTGCGGCCGGCAGCCCTTTCGCATGGGTTTCGGGCAGAACAGGATCCATTCTTGGTCGTACCAACCTCACGTAGATTAACATGAACCACCATCTACCGAGGATTTTTATGGCTTTTACGCTTCCCGAACTTCCCTACGCCCACGACGCGCTTGAACCGCACATTGATGCCCGCACGATGCAGATCCATCACGGTAAGCATCACCAGGCTTATATCAATAACGTGAACACCGCACTGGAAGGACATGCGGACCTCCAGGGCAAGTCGATCGAAGCTCTGCTGCGCGGTATCGACCAGGTACCGGAATCGATTCGTACCACGGTTCGCAACAATGGGGGCGGCCATGCCAACCATAGCCTCTTCTGGACGATTTTATCCCCGAAAGGGGGCGGTTCACCTGCTGGAGCCCTCGGCGAGGCGATTGCGTCCACATTTGGCTCATTTGATGCTTTCAAGGAAACCTTTGCCAAGGCGGCGGCGACCCGCTTCGGCAGCGGCTGGGCGTGGCTGGCGGTGGATGCCAGCGGGAAGTTAAACGTATACAGCACAGCCAATCAGGACAGCCCGTTGATGGAGGGCAATCGCCCGATTCTCGGTCTGGACGTGTGGGAGCATGCCTACTACCTCAATTATCAGAACCGCCGGCCGGATTACATCACGGCATTCTGGCAGGTCGTCAGCTGGGATGAAGTGGCCCGGAAGTTTGCGGCGACCCGCTGATTGTACAGGCGATTGTCCGGATACAAAAGGCGACGCTTGCGTCGCCTTTTGGCTATCTACGTAACGTATGGCACATGGAGCTTCCTGAAGGCCTATATCTGCGGATGCTGACGGATGACCCGGCCGCGGACGTCGTCATGATGCCCCTGCTCGCGCCCGAGGAAGTGGCGCTCGTGGAGACCCTGCATCTGGAAAAGCGCCGCCGGCAATACACCCTGGGCCGGCTGGCGCTGCGGCAGTTGCTGGCGGAGCATCTGGGCGCGGACCCGGCCCGGGTGCCCCTCGTTGTCGCCGGCGACGGGGCGGTAGACCTGGCGGATTCGGCCTGGCGGCTTTCCGTGGCCCATTCGGGCGATCATGCCGTTGCGGCCGTCCACAGGCATGGCGCGGTAGGAGTCGATATCGAACGCGTTCAGCCTCGACATCCGGGGCTGCCACGTTTCCTGCTTCATCCGGAGGAGCGCGGCCTCGTCGAAGGCCCCGATCCCGACGACCGGCTCATCCTGGTCTGGACGATCAAGGAGGCCGTCCTGAAGGCGATGCGGACCGGATTTCGCATTTCCCCCCGCACCCTGCGGGTTCAATTGGACGGACCGAATGGCCAGGCGTCTATCCTGGTCAACGACCGAATGGAATGGCAGGCTCGGTTTACGAAGCATGACGAGTATTACGTGTCGGTCGCTTATCCGGCGGTCGCACACCCTTGACGCATATGGAAGAGCAACCCTACACATCCACGCACCCGATTCGGTTCGTCACGGCGGCCAGCCTGTTCGATGGGCATGACGCGGCGATCAACATCATCCGGCGGATGCTGCAGCAATCGGGCGCCGAGGTCATCCACCTCGGGCACAACCGCTCGGTTCGGGAGATCGTGGATACAGCGATTCAGGAGGACGTGCAGGGGATTGCGATTTCGTCCTACCAGGGCGGGCATGTCGAGTACTTCATGTACATGCATGACCTGCTCAAGCAGCGGCGCGCCGGCCACATCAAAATATTCGGCGGCGGCGGCGGGGTGATCGTGCCGGCGGAGATCGAACGCCTCGAGGCGTACGGAATCGCCCGCATTTTTTCGTCGGACGACGGGATGCGGATGGGGTTGCAGGGGATGATCGATTATATGCTCGAGGCGTGCGACGCCCCTGCTTTGGCCCTAAATGGCGCCTGGGAGCAGATTCGCGACCGACGGCCGGCCGTCATCGCCCGCGCCCTCACCGCCGTAGAGGCACGCGCCACGGGAAGCCGGGTCGTGCCGGCCGGCGATGGGGACGAGGCCGGCGCCGACGACTGGATCGAACGCCTGGGCGAGCCCTCGCATCACGTCCCGGTCATCGGCATCACGGGCACCGGCGGCGCGGGCAAATCCACCCTCACGGATGAGTTGGTGCGGCGGTTTCTGATCGACTTCGGAGACCTGCAGGTCGCCGTGTTGTCGGTCGATCCAACCAAGCGCTCCACGGGCGGGGCCTTGCTGGGAGACCGGATCCGCATGAACGCCATCTACGGCCAACACACGGAGCGGGTTTTTATGCGCTCATTCGCCACCCGGCAGGCCCACAGGGCGACGTCGCAGGCGCTGCGGGAGAGCATCCGAATCTGTCAGATCGCCGGCTACGACCTCATCATCCTGGAGACGGCCGGCATCGGCCAGAGCGATACCGAAATCACCGACCTCACCGACCTCTCGGTGTATGTCATGACCCACGATTTCGGCGCGCCGACCCAGCTGGAAAAAATCGGGATGCTGGATGTGGCCGACTTCATCGTGCTCAACAAGTTCGAGAAGCGCGGCAGCCCCGATGCCCTGCGCGACATCCGGAAGCAGGTACAGCGCAATCGGGCCACTTTCGACGCGCCGCCCGAGCAGATGCCGGTGTATCCGACCATGGCGTCGCGCTTCAACGATCCGGGTGTGACGCGGCTGTACCTCGGGGTATTGGGGGCGCTAAACGACCGGTTCGACTTCCGACGGGCGTCTACCGTCTACGGGCAGGAGCCGCTTCCTGAAGTGGACCCCGCCGGCCTGGCGATCATCCCGCCCCGCCGGCAACGCTACCTGGGCGATGGGGCGGACGCTTGCCGAACCTATCGCCAACAGGCCGAGCAACAAGTGCGTTATGCGCGAAAATGGGGTGAAGCGCAGGGCGTCATCGCCCAGTTGGAGCAGTGGGCGCCCGAAGATCGGGACGGGCTGATCGAACGGCTGCGGACCATGGAAGGCCACTGGTGGGATCGGCTCGACGCGCGCTCCCGGCAGATTCTGAACGCCTGGGACGCCCTGTCGGAGCAATATCGCCAGGACGCGTTTACGTATACCGTTCGCGACCAGGCGATCACCGTCCCGCTCTACACCCTGTCATTATCTGGCACCCGAATCCCCCGCGTGGCGCTGCCGCGGACCGTGGATCCCGGCGAGCGGCTTCGGTTTGCGCTCCTGGAGAATGTCCCGGGCTATTTCCCGTACACCGCCGGCGTGTTTCCGTTTAAGCGGACGAACGAGGATCCGACGCGCATGTTCGCCGGCGAGGGCGCCCCGGAGCGGACCAACCGCCGCTTCCACCTGGTGTCTGCCGGCATGCCCGCGCGCCGGCTGTCGACCGCGTTCGATTCCGTCACGCTCTATGGCTTCGACCCCCATACCCGGCCCGACATCTACGGCAAGGTGGGGAATTCGGGGGTTTCGATCTGTACGTTGGACGATATGAAGAAGCTCTACTCGGGCTTCGACCTCTGCGACCCGGCGACGAGCGTCTCCATGACGATCAACGGGCCGGCGCCCATGGTATTGGCCCTGTTTATGAACACGGCGCTCGACCAGCAGGTGGAGCGGTACCTCAAGGCCGAGGGCCGCTGGGAGGCGGCGCGCGTCCTCATCGCCGAGCGCCTGGGCGCCGGCGCGCCGGCGTATGTGCCGTTCGGTGCCGGCGGGAAAGAAAACGAATTGCCGGAAGGGCACGACGGGACCGGCCTCGGGTTGCTCGGCATTGCCGGGTCCGATCTGGTCGACCTCGGCCTCCTCTCCGCCGACGAGTACGCGACGATCCGCAACGTGACGCTCCAGACCGTGCGGGGCACCGTCCAGGCCGACATTCTGAAGGAGGATCAGGCGCAGAACACCTGCATTTTCTCCACCGAGTTCGCCCTGCGGATGATGGGGGATGTGCAGCAGTTTTTTATCGAGCAGGGAGTGCGCAACTACTACTCGGTCTCGATCTCGGGGTACCACATCGCCGAAGCCGGCGCCAACCCGATTTCCCAGCTCGCCTTCACCCTGGCGAACGGGATCACGTACGTCGAATATTACCTCTCCCGGGGGATGAAGGTGGATGACTTTGCCCCCAACCTGTCATTTTTCTTTTCAAACGGACTGGATCCTGAATACAGCGTGATCGGCCGAGTCGCGCGGCGCATCTGGGCCGTGCTCATGCGGGAGCGGTACGGCGCGAACGAGCGGAGCCAGAAACTCAAGTACCATATCCAGACCTCCGGCCGGAGTTTACACGCCAAGGAGATCCAGTTCAACGACATCCGGACGACCCTTCAGGCGCTCATCGCCATCTACGACAACTGCAATTCGCTGCACACCAACGCCTACGACGAAGCGATCACGACTCCGACGGAGGAGTCGGTTCGCCGGGCGATGGCCATCCAGTTGATCATCAACAAGGAGCTGGGCCTTGCGAACAACGAAAACCCCCTGCAGGGCGCCTTTGTTATCGAGGAATTGACCGATCTAGTGGAGGAGGCGGTGCTGACCGAGTTCGAGCGCATCAACGACCGCGGGGGGGTGCTGGGGGCGATGGAGACGATGTACCAGCGAGGTAAGATTCAGGAGGAGTCGATGCACTACGAGCGGCTGAAACACGCCGGCGACATCCCCGTGATCGGCGTCAACACGTTCCTGCCTCGGACCGAGGTTGCGCCGCGACGAGCCGACGAAGCCGGCATGGCGCTCATGCGGTCCAGCGACGAGGAGAAACGTCATCAGATCGCCAACCTCGAAGCGTCGCAAGAAAGAAACGCGGACCGTTCCGCCGAGGCCCTTGCCTCCCTGCAACGCGTCGCCCGTCGAAATGGCAACCTGTTTGCTGAACTTATGGAAACGGTCAAAACCTGCTCCCTCGGCCAGATCACCGAAGCCCTCTTCGAGGTGGGCGGGCAGTACCGCAGGAATATGTGACCTTGATTAGCGATTTGTGATTTGCGATGGGAGGCTTCTGTCATAAGGCACCCTATTTCCATCCCTCACCAATCGTTGATCGCTACTCAGTTCGGGTGTGCCACGTGCCGAGATGCGTCATGCCGAGCGGCGACCCTCCAAACGCTCCAATCTGTGAGACCAGATTGGGATCGTGAACGAACGTCGTGTTATCACCCATGGTCACCGTGAGCCCCGTATCCGTTGATTGTAACTCGGTTAACAGGTCGTTTACCTCATTAGCAAAGTCATCTTTCTCATCCATGCGGCGATGCCAGTACAGGGCGGCATCGTACACCCGATTGGCCGAGCCATTCGTTTGTATGTGGAATAGCCTCAGATTTAGCGAGCCCATGCGGCCCACTGTGCCCGCAACGCAACGCGAACCGTCAGTATGGCGAATGGGATCGGGATCGCCACATCCTAGATATGGGACTTCGGAATCCCACATCTTCTTTAGCGAGCTTAGCCGATTGATGTTGACTCCTAGATGCACCAGATCGCTAATCGGGAAGGGCTTCGTCCTGTAGGTGTTGACGTCATCAGCCACGCCGGCCGGGAAGCCGGAAGCCATCGGTACGACCACCGCAGGAAGGCCGGCGAGTTCGAGATCAATGATGCCCCGTCCGTGTTGAGCGTGATTGTCTATCTCAAGAAACACCTTGTCGGAGGAGGGATAGGCACTAAGGGTGTTTACGAACCTGCTCTCGCCTCCGTTTTCAAATACTCCAGTCCGTTTGGATAAAAAGACGACACTGGATCCCTTCGGACTGCGGTAGTCATGGGTATGTTTGAGCCACGGATACAACGATCCGTTCGGGCTGCTCCACGAGGCACCATAGTCCCGCATGACCGTAAAATCCATGTGGCCGAAATTGGGAAGCGCCTCATGCATGGCTACCATACTCCCAGTGATCTGGACATTGCCTGAAAAGTCGATTTCGGGATGCATATTCGTCGACGGGGGTTTGACGATGATGAGTCCTTCCCACTGGAATCTTACGCCTTCCGGAACCACAAGACTGCCTTCAACGATGAGGACGCCCTTTCCTGACAGATCGCTTGAAAGCGTTACGTCTTTATTGAATTGATAGACATTCTTTATGCTGGTATTCATGGGCCCACCATTCACGATGGCTGTCGGTTCAAGGTGTTGCACCAGCGAAGGATTGGCGCCCATATACGCACTGACGGCCTGGTAGACTTGATCGGGGAAGAACATCCCATTTTCTGCATCGTACGCCGTCCGCATGGCCTCGTCAATGACGTTGATGGCGATGTCGTTTTTGCCCGCGTTGGCCAGTTCGTTGCTCAGCCGCGTTTCCATGACGGGCATACCCAGATTCAATTCAGACAGGTTACCGGCGATCTGAAGTTCGTCTACCAGTATCCCGCTCAATTCTTCGACCGACTGATCGTCCAGCGCTATTTGTCCGATGTCCAGCGTCGACCGGGGTGAGATGCTTATGTGCAGGTCACTGGCTTTTATTTGCAGGGGAGCGATCGCAAAGCTGTTCCAGCGGAATTTGCTGCGCACTTCGTGGACGGCCCCCTGGTACGTAGCGCGGAGGGTAAAGTCGAGCATTTCGTCGTCCATCGTGTAGTTCATGACCTGCAAGGTCCCGCCATCTCGATCGACGGAAGCAAACGGGGCGGAGGAAACGGTGCCGCCGGATTCGACCCAGTGGGCCAGGAGGAGTTTGCGTCCAGTCAGGGCCAGTTCACGGGCGACCTGTTCCTTCATGTGGTCGAACTGCCGGCGGTCGGTGTCGCGCGAGACGAGCTGCGTGTTGTACAGCATCATCGCGGTGACGAGCATCATGGCGACGGCGCCGATGAGGGTTGCTTTTCCCATGGAGGTGGCGGTTTGTTTATGTAGGGGCGCTTCGGGGGCGCATCGAGGGCGCACGACCGTGCGCCGTACGGGGTTATTCCCAGTTCGTGAGGTCCACGGTGGTGGCGTACCGGCTGAGGTTCAGCTGGCTGGTGGATCGCTGGTCGCCGGCGACGTGGGTGATGCCATCGATGGCTATTTTGAGTTCAAACCGAATTGTGGAGAGCCCTACCGGACAGGTCGTGCTCGCTGTGGTGAACAGGCTGGACCCCTTCGAGGCAAGTCCGACGCTGAAGTGGACCACATTGCCTTTGGTGCCGCCGGTGAACGTACCACCCACGATCCGGTTGAGCCGATACAGTTCGTAATGGATCGTAGAGGCGCCCTTATCCACGGCCACAGAGTCGTTCACCGCTTCGAGGAAGTAGCTGACGATCTGGACGGGGGCGTCCATAGGGTCGACAAGCGCAGACACCCCTTCCGGGTCGGTGAGGGTGGGGAAGGTGAGCGTGAGCGTGGTATCGCCGCTTGCCGTCATGACGCAGGTGTAGGCGCTGCCGCCGGAGAGCACACCGCGCACGATGGCCTCGGTCGTCTGCTCCTCGGTGCGCATGTTCTCCAGGTCGCGCTGAATCATACGGCCGGCCGACAGCGCGTCCGAGTAGACGATCTGATGGATGGTTGTCTCACTCAGCGTCTGCGATCCTCGGAGCTGGAGCATGGCAAAGATCATGATTACCACCGAGGCAACCAGCACGCTCGCAATATGGTCGAAGATGAACTGCATCCTGGTTAGAAGCTATCGGTGACGATGGTGACCCGTTTCATCACGACATGCGCCCGTTTGTCGCCAACCATGGTGTCGGACTCGATGGTGGCGGTGATCTGTTTGGCGAAGGTGGCGGACGACGGGGAGGTATTGGGGGACGAAGGGGAGACGTATTCGACCGCGTAGCTTACGTGGAACATGAACGTGTCCGCGCTCATGACGTGCGTGGCCGTTTCCTCGAAGCCGTCGTAGTCGTCCAGGTCGTCGAACGTGGCTTTGTTGGCGCCGTTTTCGCCACTGTCGTGACCGAATTCATTGATCTGCGAGAAGTCGCCGGCGCCAAAGGTCATCTTCGTCGCGCCGACCGTCGCTTCATCGAAGGCGACGGTGTTCATGATCTCTTCCAGCTGGCGCGCGCCGAAGTCGATCGCTGCGTTCTCGAGTTCGCGCACGTAGCTCAGTTGCTGGACGCGGAATATGGACTGCTGCTGGTTCACTGTGATCATCATGGTGATCATCAGCGCACCGAACGCAAGAATGGTTTGCTGCATGGTGGCGGCTCGGGTAGGGAGCTACGGCGTGGGATGGGGGATGCCTGTGTAGTGGTATCGGCAAATTTTTCCTACTCTTAATTGACCTTACGCACGGTTATTAGTGAGACACGATGTTTCGTGTCTCTACAACATGTAACCCGGCATGTAACCCGGCATGTAACCCGTCATGTAACCCATCATGTAACCCGGCATGTAACCCGTCATGTAACCCGTCATGTAACCCATCATGTAACCCGTCATGTAACCCGTCATGTAGCCCGGCATGTAACCCGGCATGTAACCCGTCATGTAACCCGTCATGTAACCCGGCGTGTAACCCGGCATGTAACCCGTCATGTAACCCGTCATGAAAACCGGCATGATTGCTTGTTTCTTTCCATCGCTGCGTAACGTCACCTCTTAAATCAACTTCTTCCCCGCGAAACCTGATGCCGGGAGACGCGCGTATAGCCCCGTATGCACTCCAACCATCTATCATCAACAAAGCCATGATCCGATCCGCGTTTGTTGTACCTGTCCTCGTATTGCTGCTCGTTGGAACGATGTTGCCAGGTTGTTCAGGAGGATCGGACGAGCGCGAGGAGCGCATCAGGGCCGAGCGGATGGCGCGTGAAGCGGAGGAAAAAGAGGCCACCGAGTGGGAGACGGCCGAACGCGGCGACGACCCCCAGAATCTGGGGGAAGCGATGGAGCAACTGGGTCAGGCGCTGGGCGAGCTCGGGGAGACGATCGGGGGGGATGCCGCCGTATCGCCGGTGGACTTTCGCGATCTGCGCGACCTGATCCCGGACGGGGTGAGTGGCATGGAGCAAACGGCCAACAGCGGCGAGCGCGCCGGCGCCCTGGGCATCATGATCTCGAAGGTGGAGCGCACGTTCGAGTCGAGCGATGGCAATGAGGAGATCCAACTCTCGCTCATTGACCTGGGCAGCCTCAAAAACGCCGCCATGCTCGGGTTTAACTGGATGCAGTTCGAGGTGGACCGCGAAGACACCAACGGCTTCGAGCGCACGACCGATTTCAAGGGCTTTCCGGCCTACGAAAAAGCCACACAGCATGGCGATTCCGAACACACGGAATTACACGTAGTCGTCGCCGAACGCTTCGTCCTCCAACTCAACGGCCGGGGCGTAGACATCGACGACCTCCGCGATGTCGCCGGAGATGTCGACCTCAAGCAACTTGATAAGATGCGGTTCGATGGGGTGAAAGCGGTGGATTAAGGAAAAAGGAAAAAGGAAAAAGGCAAAAGGAAAAAGGTAAAAGAGTAAAGGAAAAACAACGCCCCTTTTGCCTTTACTCTTTTACCTTTTTCCTTTACTCTTTTGCCTTTCCTCTTTTACCTTTTGCCTTTCCTCTTTTACCTTTTGCCTTTCCCCCTTTTACCTTATCGAACGATCAGTCTTCCCGACGCCGTGCGCCCGTTGGTTTCGGGCTGGTACATCCCTTCCGCCTGCGCTGGAGGGTGGATGAAGGTGCCGGCGGTGGTGGCGCGGGCTACGTAGGTGTAGGTGTGTTCGCCTCGCGTCAGGTAGTCGGCGAAGAGGACCACGCGGTCGTCGCGCATCTCGGTTCGGTTAAACGATCCCCACCAGCGGTCGCTGCCGGTATCCTGCAGGTATTCTCGGTTCGTGGTGGCGAAAGCGTCGTTGACGGCCTCCAGGCCGGCCGGCAGAGCGTCGTCCACGACGACGTAGTTCCGGTCGGCCGGGCTCGTCAGCCGGATTGTCACGCGCACGAGTTCGCCGGCGTCGAGGGTAACCGTCTTCCCACCCGTCGTTTCAGACGCTCCCACCGGCTGCCCGGACTGGTCGATGCGCTGGAAGCGCCGCTCGATGCTGAGCCCCTGGTCGAGCGCGGCGACGGGGTCGCTGCTGAAGGACTCGAGCCGGAGGGTGTAGTAGAGGTTGCCGGTACCGTCTTTCCGGATCTGCACCGGCAGTGAAGCGCCGGCGGTCAGGCCTTCCAGGGAGGTGGCCGCGTCGTGGGTGTCTAGCGTGCGACCGCTGAACGAGGCTTCCAGGACGGAGCGGCCGGCGAGGGCTATCGTCGCGGTGAAGTTGGCCGCATCCTCCTCGTAGGCCTCCTGGTAGAGGCGCAGCGCGTCGATGACGGCGGCATTTTCCTGGGTGGACGCCCAGTGGTCGCCGCTGCGGTTTTCGAGCAGGTAACGCACCATTCGCTCGACCAGCAGGCGGGTCTCCTCCGGCGGGCGTGTTTCGATGAGGGCGGCGAGGCCGAAGGCGGTGGACCGGGTGTCGCTGGCGAAGATCCAGCCGGCCGCCGGCCCCTGCGCCGCCGTCAGGTACGCCGTGGTACTCTCCACCCGAAGCGCCTGGACGATGCTGTCTATCAGCCGCTGTTTTTGTATCTGGAAGAGGGGCGCGTTTCGATGGATGAGGAGGCGAAGCAAATGGCTTCGCCCGTCCATGCTGATCGGGGCGCCATTCGCCGTCACGCGGGTGGCGAGGTCGTTGATCTCCTGATCCAGAAACCGGCTGTGCCGGCCGAGCGCGTACAGCATCAGCGCCCGGGTGTCGTTCCAGGATGCGTCGTTGAGGTAGTCTGGGCGTTCGCTGGCGTTCGCCACCGAATAAGCCAACGCCTCCACGGCCTGCGTCGCGATGGTTTCGGGGATGCGGAAGCCGGCGTCGCGCGCCTCGGCCAGCGCCAGCACGACATAGGCGCTCACGTAGGGGTGGACGTAGTAGTCGCCGCGCCACAGGCTGAAGCCGGAGCCCATCCAGTAGCCGGGCAGGCTCTGGAGCCAGTCGGTCACCAGCGAATCCCGTTCGCCGCCGAGCACGTCGATATCAAACAGATCCAGCAGAGCGCCGCCGGCGAGGAGCGGCCGGATGCGGGAGGTCCGTTGTTCGAGGCAGCCGTAGGGATATTCGAACAGGTACTCCGCCGCGCCCTCGAGGCCGACCAGCGCCGTGCTGGCGACCCGGGCCTGGAAGTGGCCAAGGGAAGGGATGAGATTGCCGGGCAAGCGGAGGACTTCCTCGGCGGAGGATTCAGTCGAGGCGAAGGTCGCCTGGGTGGATTTAACCGTCGGTAGCGAGACCGGGAGGCCTACCTCGAACGCGTCGGTTTCATTGCTCAAACGGGCGGTGAACCGGAGGGTGGCGTCGCCGGCGGCCTCGCTGGCCCAGGCGAAGCGCACCTCGCGCGTCTCGCCACTCGCGACCGTCACCGTCTGGCTGGGCGGACCCGTCAGCGTCAGCCCCTCGGCTTCGACGGAGACGGTGGCGTCGCCCGGAGCTCCCGTCCGGTTGGTAATGAGCACGCCGGCTTCGAAGGTGTCGTCGAGCCGGGCGAAACGCGGCAGGGCCGGCGTGAGGGCGAGCGGTTTCGTGACCACGATATCCGTCTCCCCCCGCCCGAACTGGTTGCCGGCGGTGAGCGCCGCGGCCATGAGCCGGAAGGTGGTGAGGCTTTCCGGGAGCCGGAAGGTGACGCGGGCGCGTCCGCGGTCGTCGGTTTGCACCGCCGGCGCCCAGTGGGCCTGGGGCCGGAAGTCCTTCCGTACGCCGCGCTGGCTTTCGTCGCCGCCGCCGCCGCCTTCATCCATCTCCTTGAGCCCGTAATTGCGCTGCTTGACGAGGTCGGCCAGCGTCTGGCTGGTGGTTACACCCAGCGCCCGTTCGCCGTAAAAGGTGTCGAACGGATCGGGGAGGGTGTAGCCGACGAGGTTCAGCACGCCGGCGTCGGCGGCGCTGAAGGCGATTTCGCCGCGGACGCCCCGGCCGGCGGCGTCGGTGAGCTGGAGGTCGACGCTGATTTCATCGCCCGGACGGTATTCGCGGGCGTCGGGTTCGACCGCGACGGTCAACCGGCGCACGCCGGTCTCCACCCCGATCGCGGCGTAGCCCATTTTAAACGAGGGCGCCCCGGGATCGCTGGCCCCACTCGGCGGGGCGGACCGGCCGGTGAGCAGGAGCACGCTCACATAGATATTGGGGAGATGGGCTTCGGTGATCGGTACCTCGATCTGCGGAGCGCTGCCCGTGAGGGTGACGACGCGGCTGGAGAGGATGCCTTCGCGCTCCACGGTCACAAGCGCGGTTGCCGATTCGTACGGCGACTGCACCATGAACCGGGCTGTCTCGCCCGGGGTGTAGGTCTGTTTTTCGGGGATGATCTCGATCCGGTCGTCGTCGTTGCGGCGCCAGGCGACGTAGCCCGCGCCGGTCGCATAGAAGTAGGCCTCCGTCCGGATCGCGTTGCCGCGCAGGTCGCGGCTTTCGGCGCGGATGACATAGCTGCCGCCTTCCTCGATCGTGAAGCCGACACGCTGGGCCCGGCCGGCCTCGGTGCGTACGTTCTGCTCCTGTTTCACCTCTTCGATTTGCTCACTCCGCCACCGCATCCGGCCGTCAGCGCCGATCTCCCGCACGCTGTTCCACTGCTCGCGGATGAGGGTGAGGGCGACCTCTGCGTCCCCTACCGGGGCGCCGGCGGGGTCGGCCGCGATCACATCCACGGTCATTCGCGATTCGGTGCTCAGGTCGAGGAAGGTCGTTCGCGGTTTGAGGCCGATGTAGTAGAGGCCCGGGTGCAGGATGGCTCCGGCGGAGCCGCCGTTTTCCTGGCGCGACGGATCGGTTACGGCGGCACCGAGCGTCAACTGCGCCGGCCGGCCCTGCCCGTTGCTCGGCAGCTGGGCGCGGATCGAGAAGCGCCCGTCAGCGTCGAGCAACGAGTCGCCGCTGGCGATCTGGTCGTAATAGGAATAATCGGATCGCCACGAGGCGAACAAGAAGCCGTCGTAGCCCGGTGGGGTGTAGTACGTGGGGTACTGGTCGAGCGTGTAGCGAACAGGCTGGTTCTGCATTGCCGCGCCGAACAGGTACCGACCGGAAATGTCGGCCTCGAAGAAGTCGCCGGCGATATACGCCTCGGCCGAGGCGGTGACATCGACGGCGAACGTCGCGCGCCGAAAGGCATCCACCCGGAAGTAGTGCTCCGTGATGTAGGTCCGCGCGCTGTCGGCCAGTGTGGCCGTCACCCGGTAGGAGCCGAGCGTAGCGCTCTCCAGGCTGGTCCACGAGAAATCGAATGTCCCCATCCCGCTCGGGAGGACGCGGTGCTGGAGGGCCACTTGCTCGTCCGGGCCAATGATTTCGAGGATCACGCTGTCGCGCAGCGAGGCCCAGTCTCCGTCGGTTTTCTGTCGGAAGATCCCCTTGAAGTGGGCCGTCTCGCCGGTGCGGTAGAGGCCGCGGTCCGTGAACAACACGCCCTCGCGGTCCACGGGCTGGGGATTCCAATCCGAATTGAGCCCAAACCGATACGGCTCCAGCCCCGTGTCGAACAGGCTCGAGGTAAACGCGAGGTCGCCGGCTTTTTCGACAAACGCGTACTGGGTGGGGACGGACCATTCGTCCGCACGGGGGAGGTTCAGCCCGTGCCAGCCGGGGCCGGTCGCCTTGCCTTCGGCGTCCGTGACGCCCTGCCAGTATACCCGGTTGTCGGCGCCGCGGATAGTGACAGCCGCGCCCGCGAGCGGGGCGGCTGTGGCGAGCTCGGTGACGAAGATGAGGTTCTGGTGCGGGCTGAACTTACCGGTCA